>NZ_DAMBWA010000005.1:0-277261 GCF_032052675.1 Pseudescherichia sp. | reverse complement strand
CGCGTTCGTTCCATGAGTCGGAATGAATGATGTTGCCGTCCTTATAGGTCCAGGTGATTTTTTCGTAACGCAGCTCGACGGTTTCGAGATGGTTATGCTTCTCGTAGGAGGGATCCTTGATGTCGTGCATTTCTGGCGCGACCTTCACCAGCTTGACGTTCTCCAGCTTCGTGTTGAAGTACTCCACCTCCTGGCCCGCATCGTTGATTTTGTACCACTTAAATTCGGCTGATTTCAGGGTCTGCCCGGTAGTCACCGCCTTGTACAGGTAGGGACTTGAGGAGTCGATCTCCTTGGTGAACCTGAACGGCGTGTGAATGCGGGTGCCGGTTAGTTTGCCGGTGTTGTTATCGGTCGGGATGTACAAATCGTGTTTTTGAGCCACCACTTCGATACTGCCTTCACGGTCCTGAACGTCCACGGACCCTTTAATGTCCGCACCACCGTCGTCTTTCAGCCACAGATAAACCGGAATTGCCATGTCAAAACTCCTTCTTACTTTTTAAGGGCGCTGCCGGTCATGGCAACGCTGTGATTACCTGGCACCTGACAGGCATTCGCCTGCGGCACCAGAGTGATGTCGACACGCCGGTTCAGCGCCCGGCCTTCCGGCGTGTCATTGGTTGCGACCGGGCGGCTTTCGCCATAGCCCTGCACCGCAAAACAGCTTTCCGGCACGCTGCCCGTGTCACGCATCCAGTTACGCACCGACTCGGCGCGTTTCAGAGAGAGAAGCTGGTTAGGTTTCTTATCCCCGCTGCTGTCGGTGTATCCCGCCACCACAATCAGCCAGCCCGGCCTGGCCTTAATACCCACCAGTGAGTTCACCAGCACTTTGGTCGAACCCGGCTTCAGATCTGCTTTACCGGAATCAAACAGCGACATGCTGTCGAGGCGGATGGTTTTCGGACCCTGAATGATTTTCTTAATGACAGGTGGAGGCGGTGGCGGAGGTGCCCAGTCACTGACGGCGGCCTCAACGGGCGGCACCAGGCGCAGCCCCTGATACAGCCCCAGGCGATAACGCAGTGGCTCCCCGCGGCGCTGCCAGTCGTCCAGCAATGCGTCATCGGCTCTGAGGCGCTGCTGCGCCCGCAGTTTTGGTGCAACAGGCTTACCCGTCAGCTGGTGATATAACGCAAGATGATCGCCAACATTACGGATAAGGCGCTGGTTGTTCACCCAGGACGCCAGCATGGCCAGCGCGAGGAAAATTCCGCCAAGTAACCCGGCGTAACGCCAGAACACCATTCTGCGACTGACGCCACGTCTGCGCGGTAACGCCGGCAGCAGCAGTTCAGGCAGCGGCAGTGGCTCACTGGTCACGGCCACTGCAGGTGCCAGCGCTGTCAGGGAGCTGATGTGCTGTTGCCAGAGATTGTCCGCGATACCGCTCACCGGCACCATGCACATGCCCTGCACGCAGGGCTTCATTACCGGCAGCTCGCTGTGGCGTACCGACAGCAGGTCACTGACCGCGCTATTCTGCCAGGCAAGCAGGCTGTGCAGCCACAGGCCCTGGCTCAGACGGGAAAACCGTTCGTTTGACCCGGTCTCCCGGGTCCACTCCGTCAGTGACACACTGCCCTGACCGGGCTGACAGACCTGAATGCCGCTTCGCAGGCTTACCGTGGTAAACCAGACGGGCTCGGCATTCGTGCAGGCCGCAGAAGGCGATACCCAGGTCACGGTCCACAGCGGCGGGATGGTGCTGAATGCCGCACGGCACTGGACGACAGCACGCTGCCAGCCCCGCAGAGACTGGGTAAAATCATCACCGGATGTATGCTGCTCAGGTATCACCGCCAGCAGAACGGAGATCTGCGACACCAGGGCCGGACGCACCCGACTCAGGTGCTGTGCAAAAAGCGGCAGCTGTTCCGCATCCTTCACCCACAGATACCAGCCCTGCCGGGTTTCCCGGTGACGGGATCCGGACACAAAGAGAGGCGTGCTGTCACCGCAGACGAGGATCACCGCCCCCTGGAAATCTTCCGGCGGCAGGTTTTCACCCACAATCTCCCTGACAGCGGTTGCCCGCGCCTGAGAGGCCCGGCGCTGCTGCCAGAACATCACGCCGGACACCAGAACGACCAGCAGAGTGAGTGCCACACGGCTGCCCGTGGACAGGGGCCAGAATCCCAGGATGAGCCACAGCGCCAGGACGGCACCCAGGGCAGTTAACAGACTCCGATACGCATCCCGCATCGCTTACCCCGGCCTGATGTTCTGGCTTACCAGCCCGGCAAGCGAAGATGAGAGGACGAACCAGAGTGCCGCCAGGGCGACAGTGGCCACAATCCAAGTCAGCCAGTACCCGCGACGACCACTGCGCAGACGTGAAGCCCGGGCAACAAGGGGAGCGTCCTGCGCCAGGGTGAACGCCGGCACCCGTTCAGCGAGCGCGCGAACAATATCCTCACGACGCTCATCATCCCGGGCACGATACTGACCCACAAACCCCAGCTGCAGGGTCCGGTACATACAGGTCAGGACGGCTGCATCAGGGGCGGTTTCTTTCAGCAGACTTCGAACGCGTTCCCACAGATCCTCTCCGGCGTTCAGTGTGCCAAAGAAGTGCGCCTGCAGTGGGTCACGACGCCAGGTCAGGTAACCATCATCGGTGGTGCCCCGGTTCATCACACTCTCATCAAGCAGTGCACACAGGGCATAAACCATATGGTCGCGGCTGATGTCGCTGTATCACGCGTCGGTCAGGGACGTACGGGCCTCCTGCACCATCCGGCAGGCCCGGCGATAGAGCCCTTCTCCATCACGGACTTCCTGACCGCCCCGCAGCTGGCTAGCCATCAGCCAGCCCGGGTAGAAGATGCGTTCTGTCTGGCTGAGTTCGGATTTATTCATGTACGCAGTACCGCAAAGAGTTCTAGATCCACATCCCCCAGAGAGCGCGGGGTATAGAAGGTACAGCTGCCCGCCTCAAGCATGGAGCGTGCTGCCTCAGTACTCAGATCCAGCGAGAAATACTGGTTCTCAAGACGCAGCGGGATCGCCGCCGGAACATGGGCCAGGGGCGTGATCACCATCCCGCTTAGGGCCACATTCACCACCTCTGAAACATCATCAAAACTGCCTGCTTTACACAGCTGCGGGAATTTCGTCTGAAGCTCATGGTTCGGCATGGAGGAGCGTACTGAGAGGTAGAAATCGGCCCCTTCGCGCAGGCGCGCATCGTGCAGGGCACCTTTCCAGATCTGGTCCTGATGCTCCAGGTGGATACTCACCACCCGTGACGGCAGGCTCGCTTCCAGCAGCTTATCGAGCAGTGTGAGCAGCGGCGGGAATACCTGTTCCGGTGCATCGTGCTGATAAACAGGAATATCGCCGGCATCATGCTCCAGTGAGAAGGTCAACAGGCTGCCGGCAAGACGGGCCAGTTCACGGTACAGTAGTTCCGGGTGGCGATCGGGCGTCTGCATCAGCTCCGTCAGCACCGGCTCCGCACTGTTCAGGGCATTGAGCAGCCAGAACAGGGACACATCCGCGACCGCAAAGTCGGCCATCCGCGCATTACTCTCACGGCGCATGGCCATCAGGCGGCGACGGCGGGCCTGCAGCCGGACCAGCAGGTCCCCCAGTTCAGCGATCAGCCGCGGGCTGGCAGAAACGGAAAGCATCGGCGGGATAAAGGCCGGATCCCGGCTCCACTGCCCCTGCGCATTACGCACCAGACGGGCCACCGGACAGGTCAGCCAGGCCGTGTTCTCCTGGCTGGAGAGACGCAGGGTCAGTGCATTACGCAGAATGGACAGTTCCCCGCTTTCATGGCCCGCCAGGTCCTGCACCACCACGCGCTCAGCTTTCCAGCGACGCGGGCGCTCACTGTCCTGGCCGTTATCGAGGTTGCCGCCACTGGCGCTCAGTAGCGGCAGCGCGGCAACCACGTCAACAGCCTCATGGCCGGCTGCACTAGATAAATCACAGACCGGAGGAAGATTGTCTGCCAGGTCCGTATCAACAAGGGTACCGTCCTGAAAGCGCACCACCAGACGGGTGGCGTTCAGGCGTGAGAGCGCCAGCGCAGCGTCGTCGAACTCTGCGGCCCCGACACCCCAGGGATGAGAAATTCCCATCCGGGCGACCCTGTCGGCAACGTGCGCACTCCAGCGGGCCTGCTGCTGGAATTGTTGCGGGGCCAGCGCGGCCCCGTCCTGCCAAAGTGGACGATAAATTTTCATTCCCGATACCTCGCCTTACGCTTTCGCCTTCGGCATCCGGGAGACCAGCGACAGGTTGACGTCCATCCCTTCCACCTGGAAATGCGGCACGGCAAACAGCTTGACGCGGAAGAAGCCCGGATT
Source organism: Pseudescherichia sp. (assembly GCF_032052675.1). Taxonomy (NCBI): domain Bacteria; kingdom Pseudomonadati; phylum Pseudomonadota; class Gammaproteobacteria; order Enterobacterales; family Enterobacteriaceae; genus Pseudescherichia; species Pseudescherichia sp. The sequence goes on along the minus strand of NZ_DAMBWA010000005.1, from coordinate 272,939 downwards.
ATCCTCGATATCCTCCACTACCACGTTTGCGTCGCGCAGCGGGTGCGAGGCCTGCAGCGCATCGCCCGGGTCGGTCATTTCCGTCACCAGACCGCGCACCCACGTATTAAGCTCCAGCTCAAGCAGGCGACGATCCTTAGTTGTGCCGATGTTTTCGCGCTGAATAAGCTTCAGGTAGTGCGCGATACGTGACAGCAGAAAGATGTATGGCAGACGGGCGTTGATGCGGCTGTTAGCCGTGGCATCCGCTGTGTCATACAGCGCGGGTTTCTGGGTGGAGTTGGCTGAGAAGAAGCAGGCGTAGTCGCGGTTTTTATAGTAGGAGAGCGGGATAAAGCCCAGGTTGGCAAACTCAAACTCGCGGGTCTCCGGGATCATCACCTCAGAGGGGATCTTCACCTGGTTGCCGGTGCCGAGGTCATACAGATGGATGGGCAGATCCTGCACGGCACCGCCGGACTGCGGGCCGCGGATCTGCACGCACCACCCGTTGTTGATGAAGCTCTTCACCATATTCGCGGCGAACGCGAACGAGGCGTTGGTCCACAGGTATTTATCGTGATCCGGGCCTTTCACCTGCTCGACGTAGTTGAAGCTGCGCACCGGAACGGTATCCGGGCCGTACGGCAGACGCCCCAGCACGCGCGGCATTACCAGGCCGAGGTAGCGGGCGTCGTCAGTGTCGCGGAAACTTTTCCATTTGATATATTCGGCGCGGTCGAAGTAGTTGCTGATATCTTTGATGGCTGCGACCTGCTCCATATTCTCCTTTAAAAAGAATGCCGGCCCCACAGATCCAATAAACGGCATATGAGCAGCCGCAGAGACTTTTGCGATGTTACGCATCAGCGCCACATCCTGCGCGGAGGCATCAAACTCATATGCCGAGATCACTGCAGCAATGGGCTCTCCCCCCGGGGTGTCGTACTCTGCGATATAGGTCTGCTTATACAGCCCGCTCTGAATAATTTCCGGCGCGTCCTCGAAATCCTGACGCAGCTCCTCTTTGGATAAATCAAGCAGCTCCAGCTTGACGTTCTGGCGGAAGTCGGTTTTATCCACCAGCGATTTCAGGCCCCGCCAGATGCCCTCCGTGCGCTGAAAGGCTTCATGGTGCATCACTTCGTCAAGCTGGCGACCGATCTGGAAATCCAGCTCCGCAATATGGTGGTCGAGGATCGTTTTATCCAGCTTCTCCACTTTCTGTCCGGATTTTTGCAGACACTGCATAAATACTTTTACTGCGGCCGTCACGCGGGCATCAGCGGACGTTTCCGCCATGACCGTATTATCATCAAATCCGTTTACATCACCGAGTTCGGCTACGGGGGTTAAATTGATCTTTTCAAACAGAGAGGCATATACCCCACTCTGCGGCAGCGTGTTTACGGCAGCGGTGCTCCCCGCCAGATTTTGCGATTCGTTATTGACTGACATTAGCATTTACTCGTTATTATTCCGTTAAAAAGCGTTCTGTTATTAAGCCTGAGTTGGGACCAGGGCATTCAGCTCATTGCGCAGCTCGTCGGAAAGCGCGGGGTCTTTTAATATGGCTTCGAGCTCTTTTCTGAAAGTGACGTTATCGAGCAGGTTGGATTTCAAATCGCGTAGCAGATTACGCATAGAGAGCATGGCTCGAAGCTGAGGAATTTGTCGCGCCACTGCTTCAGGCTCAAAATCCTTCATATCCCGAAAGGACAGCTTCACATTTTCTTCAGAGCCGTCATCCGCAAGGGTGTTTTTGACGGTGAGATTGAGTTCAGGATTGAGATCGGCCAGCACGCTATTGAAATTATTTTTGTTGATATTGATTTTATCACGTTCAGAAAGCGGGCCTTCTGCCTTGCCATTGCTGAAGTCACCCACACTTAAAAGCTTTAGCGGCAGCTCAACTTTTTTATGGGCACCTCCGGTCACAAGATCCAGCTTTATATTAACGCGCGCACGAGGTATCTCGTTCTGAAATGATTCAGACATATATATTTATCTCCTGAATTAATTAACGCCCCTGGCTGGGTATATAGCCGACAGGGTAAATGGGCGCAGTAATATTTACTCCCAATCCAGCGCAGCGTAAAGCAAACAAGGCAGCGTTTTATAAAATTAGGAATTTGACAGTGACATAATTAAAAATATTAAAAAGTGAAACAAGAGGAAATAGTGTGGCGTATTTACTTTACCACTGACATAAATGCATCAGAGTAGGTAAAAAAAGCCAGGCAGTTATTTCACTGTCTGGCTTCATCTGTCAGAAGGGCTTGTTAAGCAGGCGGTAACGCTTACTCTGCGTCAGGCTCTTCAGTTTTGTACTTCGCCGCCGTCTCTTTGATCAGCGTTTGCAGCTCACCGCGCTGATACATCTCGATGATGATATCGCAGCCGCCAACCAGTTCGCCATCAACCCACAGCTGTGGGAAGGTCGGCCAGTTAGCGTATTTTGGCAGCTCAGCGCGGATGTCCGGGTTCTGCAGGATATCAACATAGGCAAAACGCTCGCCGCACGCGGAGAGTGCCTGCACGGCCTGGGCGGAGAAGCCGCAGCTTGGCAGCTTAGGGGAGCCTTTCATATACAGAAGGATCGGGTTTTCAGCGATCTGCAGCTGAATTTTCTCTACGGTTGTGCTCATTGTCTTACTTCCTTAACGTCTTACGGCGTGATGTGACATTCTAGCTTTTCACACCAGCAGGTAAAATAACATTTTGTTCACCAACCGTTAGTTTATCGTCTGAAGGGTAAAGTTGCCGTAAAAATTGTGCTGCTAAGCGTCCGGCCCTTCACAACTGGTCATCTCGTGAGCACAAAACAGGGTTAAGTGATGCTTTTTTTTGCGCTTGCTAACGAAACAGAGCTGTGATGCAAAAAGTTTATTAACTTTTTGGCATTTTATGCTTTAGAATCGACGAGTTTTGTAAATCACACGCATGTCGTATTCGTTACTTGACTGACTCAGGGGATTGCTCAGTGGCGCGGATAAATAAAATCTCGATCACGCTCTGTGCTTTAGTTTTTGCCTCAATGACGTTCACGCCGCTGGCCTGGGCGTCCGAACAGGCGCGGCCCTCTGCCGTGCAAAAAACGCATTTGGCAAAAACATCAGAGCGAAAGAGTAAAAGCACTAACCAAAAGACCTCAAAGAAAAGCAGTGGCACTGCAAAAAATACAACTAAAAAAACCGGTACAAAAGCAAGCACCGTCAAGACCGTCTCTTCCAGCACCAAACGCGCATCAAGCAGCGCGAAAACCAGCAAAGTCGCCTCTCGCCGCACCAAAAACAGCCCAGATAAGATTGCCTCCCTCGCGGGTGCAGAAAAATGCACCGTGCGCAAAGGGCATAAGACGCGCTGTGTGAAGGCAAAAAACGATAAGCCGGAGACGCTGGCGGATCTACATAAAGCGCGTGTGCAAAAAGCGCAGAAAACGGCAATGAATAAACTGATGGATCAGATCGGCAAGCCCTATCGCTGGGGAGGCTCCTCCCCGCGTACCGGTTTTGACTGCAGCGGTCTGGTCTATTACGCCTATAAGGATCTGGTCAAGTTCCGCATTCCCCGTACGGCCAATGAGATGTACCACCTTCGCGATGCGTCTCCGGTAAATACCCGTGAGTTACAGAGTGGCGATCTGGTCTTCTTCCGTACCCAAGGCCGGGGCACGGCCGATCACGTTGGCGTCTACGTCGGTAACGGTAAATTCATTCAGTCTCCGCGCAGCGGTCAGGATATTCAGATCACCTCCCTGAACGAAGACTACTGGCAGCGCCACTATGTGGGGGCACGCCGGGTAATGACCTCGAAAACCCTTCGTTAATTCAGCGTCCTGCCCTCCGTGGCAGGACACAACGTTCCCTTACTCTACCGCGTACTCACGTTCGGCCTGGCCGCGCCCTGACACCAGCACCAGCAGCAGTGCCAGCACCGCAATCAGCGCGCCGGTCACCGGTACTACGCTATACCCCAGTCCTCCCGAGATCACCGCGCCCCCCGCGGCAGCGCCCAGCGCATTACCGAGATTGAAAGCACCGATGTTGACGGATGATGACAGGCCTGGCGCCTCATGAGCCACGCGCATCACACGCATCTGCAGCGGTGGCACCACGGCAAAGGTCGCCGCACCCCAGATGACCATGCTCACCGCCGCACCCAGCTCGTTACGCGCCAGCAGCGGGATTGCCAGCATGATAACGATCAGCAGCAGGAAAAAGCCTTTTAGGGTGCCGGTTACAGAGCGATCCGCCAGCTTGCCGCCCAGGTAGTTGCCGATGGAGAAGCCCACCCCAATCAGGACCAGCATCGCGGTAACAAACAGCGGCGTAGCATGGGTAATCTCATGCAATACCGGGGCGATGTAGGTATAGAGCGTAAACATTGCCCCTGCGCCCAGCACGGTGGTCAGTAAAGCTGACAGCACCTGCGGACGCACCAGCACGGCCAGCTCTTTACGCACCTCCGGACGCTCTCCGGCGCTGCCTTTTGGCAGGGAGAAGAAGAGGCTCAGCATCGAGATCACGCCAAGGCCCGCGGTGGCGAGAAACGACATGCGCCAGCCGATGGTTTCACCCAGCCACGTTGCCGCCGGTACGCCGCCGATATTCGCGATGGTCAGCCCCATAAACATGGTGGCCACCGCGCTGGCCTGCTTCTCTTTCGGCACGACGCTGGCTGCCACGACCGACCCCAGGCCAAAGAAGGCACCGTGGTTAAGGCTGGTGATGATGCGCGAAAGCATCAGGGTGGTGTAGTCGGGAGAGAGTGCGGACAGCACGTTGCCCAGGGTAAAGATTGCCATCAGGAAGATCAGCGCGCTACGGCGAGCACGATGGGAGAGCAGCAGCGTCATCAGCGGCGCACCCACCATGACGCCAATGGCGTAGGCGCTGATGAGCATTCCCGCTGCCGGAATAGAGACATCTACTCCGCGGGCGATAGTTGGCAGCAGGCCCATCGGGGAGAACTCGGTGGTCCCGATGCCAAATGCCCCAATCGCCAGGGCCAGCAGGGGAAAGTTAATTTTCATATTTTGACTCCAGAATTGCCGTGTCGATCAGGCGACACTGTCACAGAAGTCAAAAGCATGACATTTATCACAAAAAAACAGAAGTTATCAAACTAACAAAAGTTTATTGCCATTTTGATAACAATTAACGCGGCGCCAGAGGGGATGCCGAAACAGAGGGAGAGGGCTCTCCCTCATGCTAAATCAATTTAACGCAGCGGTCAGCGCACCAGCAACAATCAGGCCCAGCACAACAACGGTCGTCATCAGGGAAAACTTCAGATCTGCACTCATCAATTTCTCTCCATTCTAATTACCCCACAAAAAGTGAGCTTGCGCATTTTTACACATTTATGGGCAAAAATCTTCTTTGATTTGGGGTGATATGCGTTTTAACGCTTCCCCTTTTCATCAAGATAAGACAAAATTCCACGCTAAATTTATTCGCGTACCGGCCATAGACCCCTCCTGACGTTCCGTGTCGTTTTCCCGGCGAATCGCATCCCCAAAAGTTGCGTGCAGGCTGAGTAGAGGCAAACGTTTACCTACACTATTTTCAGGAGCTTACGTCGTGGTTTGGAGTGACATTGAATGGCAACTATAAAAGACGTAGCGAAACGAGCAAACGTTTCCACCACAACCGTATCACATGTAATTAACAAAACGCGTTTTGTTGCAGAAGAGACGCGTAACGCAGTGTGGGCAGCCATTAAAGAGCTGCACTATTCACCCAGCGCCGTGGCTCGCAGCCTGAAGGTTAACCATACCAAATCGATTGGCCTGCTGGCGACCAGCAGCGAAGCGCCCTATTTTGCTGAGATTATCGAGGCAGTAGAGAAGAACTGTTTCCAGAAAGGCTACACCCTGATTTTGGGTAACGCCTGGAACAACCTCGAGAAGCAGCGTGCCTATCTGTCGATGATGGCGCAGAAGCGCGTCGATGGCCTGCTGGTAATGTGCTCTGAATACCCTGCCCCGCTGCTTAGCATGCTGGAGGAGTATCGCCATATCCCTATGGTGGTGATGGACTGGGGTGAGGCAAAAGCCGACTTCACCGACTCGGTCATCGATAATGCCTTTGAGGGTGGCTATATGGCTGGCCGCTACCTGGTCGAACGCGGCCACCGCGAAATCGGTGTGATCCCCGGCCCGCTCGAGCGTAATACCGGCGCAGGCCGCCTGGCCGGCTTTATGAAAGCGATGGAAGAGGCGCTGATTAACGTACCGGAAAACTGGATTGTGCAGGGCGACTTTGAACCTGAGTCCGGCTACCGCGCGATGCAGCAGATCCTCTCCCAGCCGCATCGCCCTACTGCCGTGTTCTGCGGCGGCGATGTGATGGCGATGGGCGCGCTCTGCGCCGTCGACGAGATGGGCCTGCGCGTGCCGCAGGATGTATCGCTGATTGGGTATGATAACGTGCGTAACGCTCGCTTCTTCACCCCTGCACTGACGACCATCCACCAGCCTAAAGATTCGCTGGGTGAAACCGCATTCAATATGCTGATGGACCGCATCGTCAACAAGCGTGAAGAGTCGCAGTCGATTGAGGTTCATCCCCGGCTGATCGAGCGCCGCTCGGTGGCCGACGGCCCCTTCCGCGACTATCGTCGTTAAGCATCCGCCGCCGATCAACGCCTCGGGAGCCGTTTACACTGGCTCCCGCAGCCACTCCCGATTAAGCGTTTCGCTATCCCCTAAATAGTCCAGCAGCCAGCCCAGCGCGGGCGAGTTATCATTTTGCTGCCAGGTCAGGCAGCAGGCCGCATCCGGAAACGGCTCCTCCAGCTGCAGCTCCACCCACTCACCGCGATCGAGCCACGGCCTGGCAAAATGGCCTGGCACCATGCCGATGCATAGCCCGGCGCTCAGGCACTCGGCGGAGGAGGTCCAGTCCGGCACCACCATTCGCCGCTGGTTGTCCAGCAGCCATGTGATGCGTTTGGGCAGTAGCCGGGAGGTATCCTCCCATACCAGTGACGGCCAGCCGCGCAGGAGATCGTCGCTCAGCGGGCCATCCATACCCGCCAGCGGGTGATGAGCGGCCACGACGCAGCGCCAGTTGAGCATGCCCATATCGCGAAAAGCAAAGCGCCCACCCACCGGTATGGCCTGGGTCGCACCGATAGCCAGCTCCACGCGCCCATCGGCCAGCGCATCCCAGACGCCGTTAAACACCTCTTTTTGCACCAGCAGCTCAACGTCTGAAAAATGACGATAGAAGTCGACAATCATCTGCCGGGTGCGCTCGGGCCGGACGATATTATCCACGGCGATAGCAAGCTGGCCACGCCAGCCGTTAGCTATCTGCTGGCACTGCTGTCGGGTGACCTGCATTTTTTTGATGACAGAACGCCCCTCCTGCAAAAACCAGCTTCCTGCCGGGGTTAACACCACGTCCCGGTGCCGTCGTTCAAACAGCGGCACGGCCAGCCACGCTTCAAGCTGTCGTACCGTGTAGCTGATGGCGGAGGGAACCCGGTGCAGCTCCTGAGCAGCGGCGCTAAAGCTTCCGGTACGAGCCACGGTATCTACGACGTCAAGGGAGTAATCTGACCACATATTCTGCCTGCAAAAAATTTGAATGCACTGCGCAAATATTACCGTTTCACAACCGGTAATGCACTGCCTACACTTTGCCGCTTTGTGATCTGCACTGTTTAACCTCTATCGTGAAAGAGAATAAGAAGGAAAGATGATGTTACCTGGTAAAGGATTTTTAGTCTGGCTAGCGGGATTGAGCGTGCTGGGCTTTCTGGCAACGGATATGTACCTGCCGGCGTTTACGGCTATTCAGCAGGATCTTAATACCCCTGCATCGGCAGTAAGTGCCAGCCTTAGCCTGTTTCTGGCCGGCTTTGCCCTTGCCCAGCTGATATGGGGCCCGCTCTCCGATCGCTTTGGCCGCAGGCTGGTCCTCCTCTGCGGGCTGGGACTGTTTGCTTTTGGCTGCATCGGCATGCTATGGGTGCGCGACGGCACCATGCTGCTGATACTGCGTTTTGTTCAGGCCGTGGGGGTATGTGCCGCCGCGGTCACCTGGCAGACGCTGGTAACGGACTACTATCCGGCTCAGCGGGTTAACCGTATTTTTGCCACTATTATGCCGCTGGTTGGGCTCTCCCCCGCCCTCGCGCCGCTGCTGGGAAGCTGGATCCTCGCCCACTCCCACTGGCAGAACATCTTTATGGTGCTGTTTGTTATCACGCTGCTGCTGATGCTGCCCGCACTTCGCCTTAAAAAACCGGTAAAAAAGTATCATCCGCAAACGACACCCGTTACCTTCGGGCTGCTGTTACGCTCTCGCTTTTACTGCGGAAACGTCACCATCTACGCCGCCTGCTCAGCCAGCTTTTTCGCCTGGCTTACCGGTTCGCCGTTTATTCTCAGTGCTCTGGGCTATGGCCCCGCGGCGATTGGCCTGAGCTATGTCCCGCAAACCATCGCTTTTCTGGTGGGAGGCTATGGCTGTCGGGCAGCCCTTCAGCGCTGGCAGGGGCCGCGTCTGCTGCCCTGGCTGCTGGCTGGCTATGCGCTGAGCGTGGTTGCCGTCTGGCTGGTGGCCTTCCTGCCACAGGTCTCATTGACGCTGCTGCTGGTTCCGTTCTGCGTGATGGCGATGGCTAACGGTGCAATCTATCCGATTGTGGTGGCCCAGGCGCTGAGCCCGTTTCCTCAGGGGGCGGGACGTGCAGCGGCGCTACAAAATACCCTCCAGCTGGGTCTCTGCTTTTTAGCCAGTCTGCTGGTCTCAACGCTCATCGCTACGCCTCTGCTTACCACAACCAGCGTTATGCTGCTGACTGTTTTGCTGGCCGGACTGGGCTATTGGGGACAAAAACAAGCAGCAAAATAATTAGTTAACTAACCATAATAGGTTGAACGACCCGTTTTTGCGGCCTATACTCATTTCGATAATTTTTATTAACAAAAATAAGTATGTTTTCACAGGCGCAGGATCGCGCCTGTTCTCCCACGGACGGCATTTTCGGCAAGGGCTATCTCCCTTCCTCTGTTCTACGTCGGATATCAAGCTCACGGCCCGTTCCGTGGGATTTCTCACAAACCATTAAAAGCGTCTACGCTGTTTGAAGGTTCTGATCACATAGGGTGATGGAGAAGCTATGAGTTCATCGTGTATAGAAGAAGTCAACATACAGAGCGATAACTGGTTCCGTATCGCAAACGAACTGTTAAGCCGCGCGGGCATCGCTATCAACGGCACTGCCCCATCGGATATCCGGGTAAAAAACCCCCGTTTTTTTAAGCGCGTCCTAAAAGAGGGCTCACTCGGGCTGGGCGAAAGCTATATGGACGGCTGGTGGGAGTGCGAACGGCTGGATATATTTTTTAGCAAGGTGCTTCGCGCCGGGCTGGAAAACCAGATGCCGCGCCACGTTAAAGATACGCTAAGGATTGCGGCGGCGCGGGTACTCAACCTGCAAAGCCAGAAACGCGCCTGGATAGTCGGTAAAGAGCATTACGATCTCGGCAACGATCTCTTCAGCCGCATGCTTGATCCCTATATGCAGTACTCTTGCGCTTACTGGAAAGAGGCGCAGACGCTGGAGGAGGCGCAGCAGGCAAAACTGCGGCTAATCTGCGAAAAATTGCAGCTGCAGCCCGGCATGCGTGTGCTGGATATTGGCTGCGGCTGGGGTGGTCTGGCGTACTTTATGGCCAAAAACTACGGCGTCAGCGTGACCGGGGTGACCATTTCAGCAGAGCAGCAAAAGATGGCCCAGGCGCGCTGCGAAGGGCTGGATGTAACTATTCTGCTCCAGGACTATCGCGATCTTAAGGATCAGTTTGACCGTGTCGTCTCCGTTGGCATGTTTGAGCACGTGGGGCCGAAAAACTATGCCACCTACTTTGAGGTGGTCGATCGCAACCTCCGGCCCGACGGACTGTTCCTGCTCCACACCATTGGTTCGAAAAAAACCGACCATCACGTAGACCCGTGGATAGATAAGTATATCTTCCCCAACGGATGCCTGCCGTCAGTGCGCCAGATTGCGAATGCCAGCGAGCCCCATTTTATCATGGAGGACTGGCATAACTTTGGCGCTGATTACGATACTACGCTGATGGCCTGGCACGAGCGTTTTCTGGCCGCATGGCCGGACATTGCCGATAACTACTCTGAACGCTTTAAGCGCATGTTCAGCTACTATCTGAACGCCTGCGCAGGTGCCTTTCGTGCCCGGGATATCCAGCTTTGGCAGGTCGTGTTCAGCCGCGGTGTCGAAAACGGCCTGCGCGTGGCGCGCTGACCGATGCTAATAAAAACCCCGGCAGGCCGGGGTTTTTTATTTAATTACTCTTCGCTGCCGCTGACCGAGGCGGCAATCATCGCCGCTTCACGGCTCGCCAGCACGCGCTCAACCGTATCCACAATGGCCTGGGTCTGCGGGTCGATCTCGATATTCACCTTATGCCCCAGCTTCTTATTGCCCAGCGTAGTGCGCTCCAGCGTTTCAGGGATCAGATGCACACAGAAACGCGTCGGCGTCACCTCACCCACCGTCAGGCTAATACCATCCACGCCAACATAGCCTTTATAAAGAATATATTTCATCAGGTTGGCGTCCTGAACTTTAAACCAGATTTGGCGGTTATTTTCTGAGGTCAGAATTTTCACCACCTCTGCGGTCGTAATAATATGCCCCGACATCAGATGGCCGCCGATCTCATCGCTAAACTTCGCCGCACGTTCAACGTTCACCTCGCCGCCTACGCTCAGTTCGCCCAGGTTGGTAATACGCAGCGTCTCTTTCATCAGGTCAAAGCTGACCAGCGGGCCATTGATGCTGGTGACGGTCAGACAGCAGCCGTTATGCGCCACAGACGCGCCGGTCTCCAGCCCCGGCAGCATCGACTCAGGCAGCTGGACGACGTGGGTGCGGAAGTTGGGTTTTTCATCAATGGACACGATTTTTGCCGTGCCCTGTACAATACCAGTAAACATGCCTACAACTCCTGTAACCATTAATTCGGCGCAAGCCGTTTTGATAATTGCACAATAACAGGTGGAAAAAGAGGTTGCCAGCGCTGCACCCGCCCAGGCTGTTTTTTCTCTGGCATATTCGCCGTTCCCCGTTACAATGGTCTGGCTATTTATCCTGCAATCTCTTCTTGCTGCCAGTTAAGGCGGCTTTTTCATGCTTACCAATAACAACAATATACAGGTGTTTCCGTGCAGAAGTATTATATCGAAGCACGCCAGCTGCTGGCGTTGGCTATCCCAGTGATCCTTGCGCAGATAGCGCAAACCGCGATGGGATTTGTTGATACGGTCATGGCGGGGGGCTACAGCGCCACCGACATGGCGGCGGTGGCGATCGGCACCTCTATCTGGCTTCCGGCCATTCTCTTTGGCCACGGCCTGCTGCTGGCCCTGACGCCGGTTATCGCCCAGCTTAACGGTTCGGGCCGTCGCGATCGCATTGCCCAACAGGTGCGTCAGGGGTTCTGGCTGGCGGGCTTCGTCTCGGTGTTAATTATGATTGTCCTCTGGAATGCCGGGCATATTATTCATGCTATGCATAATATTGATCCGGAGCTGGCGGACAAAGCCGTACGCTATCTTCGCGCCCTGCTGTGCGGCGCACCGGGTTACCTCTTCTTCCAGGTAGCACGTAATCAGTGCGAAGGTCTGGCAAAGACCAAGCCCGGCATGGTGTTTGGCTTTATTGGCCTGCTGGTGAACATTCCCGTTAACTACATCTTTATCTACGGTCACTTCGGCATGCCGGAATTGGGCGGCGTTGGCTGCGGCGTGGCCACGGCGGCGGTCTACTGGGTGATGTTTATCTGTATGCTCTCCTACGTAAAGCATGCCCGCTCCATGCGCGACATCCGCCAGGATCAGCACGTTGCCAGGCCCGACTTCAGCGTCCTTAAACGTCTGGTGCAGCTTGGCCTGCCGATCGCGCTGGCGCTCTTCTTTGAGGTGACGCTCTTTGCCGTGGTCGCGCTGCTGGTTTCCCCGCTGGGTATCGTTGATGTAGCGGGCCACCAGATTGCCCTTAACTTTAGTTCGCTGATGTTTGTCCTGCCGATGTCGCTGGCGGCGGCGGTGACCATTCGCGTGGGTTTTCGCCTGGGTCAGGGATCGACGCTGGACGCGCAGACTGCTGCGCGCACCGGTTTAGGCGTGGGCGTCTGCATGGCAGTGCTTACCGCCATCTTTACCGTATCGCTGCGGGAGCATATCGCCCTGCTGTATAACGATAACCCCGAGGTGGTGCACCTCGCGGCGCAGCTGATGCTGCTGGCAGCGATCTATCAGATCTCTGACTCCATTCAGGTGGTGGGCAGCGGCATCCTGCGCGGCTATAAAGATACCCGCTCGATCTTTTTCATCACCTTCACCGCCTACTGGGTGCTGGGGCTGCCGAGCGGCTATGTGCTGGCGCTGACCGATCTGGTCGTCGATCGCATGGGCCCGGCAGGTTTCTGGATGGGCTTTATTATCGGCCTGACCTCGGCAGCGATCCTGATGATGCTGCGGATGCGCTTCCTGCAGCGTCAGCCCTCAAGCGTGATCCTCCAGCGCGCCGCGCGATAATCCACGACTAGCCGCCTACGGGCGGCTTTTTTATCTGCGGTTAAACGCCGCTAGCGCAAGACAATGCCATGCAGAAATACACCGACCAGATGCGCAATATGCGCTTGCGGGGCGCGCTCTTGCTCAGTAGAGAGTGAAATTGCCGTTGCGATACACACCAGGTCATCAAAACTGATATCAGTCCGAACTGCTCCTGTCGCCTGTCCATTCTGCAAAAGTCGTGTCCCCTCCTCGCGAGTTGCAACGCATCCTGGCGTTCCGATCTGAAGAACAGTGCCGAGCGACGCCGCAATGCCACGGTAGACATTGGTATACTGGACGAGCTCTTCGAGATACAAACGCAACGCATCCAGCGGAGCAAGCGAAAGGGCTCTTACCCGGCTGGCCTCTGATAAAGCCAGAAACCGATCGCTATATGCCGCCGCCAGCAGTGCTTCACGCGTCGGGAAACGTCGATAGAGCGTACCAATACCGACGCCTGCACGCTTCGCGACATCTTCTAACGAGACGCCTGCGCCCCTTTCATAAAAAATCTCCTCGGCCGCAGCGAGAATTCGCGTTTTGTTTCGCTGCGCATCGGCGCGTAGTGGGGGTTCGTGAGCCAACTCTTTTTTCTCCTGGTGATACTTGCTAAATGGAGGGTAACTCCACATAATAAATGGAGCAACCCTCCACTTAACCAAGAGCGAGACTATCTATGGCGATGAGATTCGAAAAAAAGGTCGTGGTGATCACCGGTGGCAGCGACGGTATCGGTTTGACGACAGCGAAGATGTTTGCGGCAGAAGGCGCGCACGTCTATATCACCGGTCGTCGCCAGGAGCGCCTTGATGAGGCGCTTAACGAGATCGGTAACGGTGCCGTAGGCATTCAGGGGGACGTCGGCATGGCTGCGGACCTTGACAGGCTCTATGCAAAAATAGCGGAGGATCATGGACATATTGACGTGGTCTTCGCCAATGCCGGGGTGTCCGAATCTGCGCCCATCGGCAGTATTGATGACGATCACTTTGACCGGGTCTTTACCATAAACGTTAAGGGCACGGTCTTAACAGTACAAAAAGCCTTACCCCTGATGTCTGCTGGCGGTGCGGTTGTGCTCGCTGGCTCGGTTGCGGGGAGTACAGGCATTGCTGGCCTCTCTGTGTATAGCGCCACAAAAGCAGCAATCCGCTCATTCGCCCGAACCTGGACAACTGACCTGAAAAGCCGGGGCATTCGCGTTAATGCGGTATCGCCGGGCATGGTTATGACGCCTGCAATGCAGGCCTATCTGGATAGTAATAGCGGCGCTGAGGAGTGGATGCAGCAGACCACACCATTCGGCAGGCTAGCCCAGCCCGAAGAGGTTTCTAAGGCGGTACTGTTTTTGGCCTCCGAAGAGAGCAGCTTTGTAGGTGGCGAAGAGCTGTTTGTCGATGGCGGGTTTATCGCCGTTTAAATACAGTGCAAAAGGATTTATGATTAAAAATCATCCTTATGCTTCAATACAATGTGAGCTTTATGTATAAAAGTTCTGCAATCGCGTGAAATCAGTGATAAAACTGCTTTTTTCTGCTTGCCACGACCGCCGCCTGCCGCTAATATTCGTCCCCGTTGTCACACACAACGTTGCGTTCATAGCTCAGTTGGTTAGAGCACCACCTTGACATGGTGGGGGTCGTTGGTTCGAGTCCAATTGAACGCACCATCCTTCAGTGCGTCCGTAGCTCAGTTGGTTAGAGCACCACCTTGACATGGTGGGGGTCGGTGGTTCGAGTCCACTCGGACGCACCAAATCATTTCCTGCGATTTGGTGCTTTTTCTTCAGCTTTGCTTCCCGTCTCTCATTTTACCCGTTTACTCGCCCTGGGCTGACCTCTGATTCATGGCGTCTATACTGTAATGTTCTTGCGCTATAGACTGGAGGTAAAATGGAGTATTTGGCACGACTCAATATGGTTACGGTGTTGATGTCCCCCGCTTTTTGGATCAATCTGGCTATCGTCTTTTTTGTCACATTGATTACCTATTGGCTGACCAACCGACTGCTGAATTTTGTGTATAAAACCATCCAGCAGGCCAGCAAAAAAGAGGGAAACAGCACCCACTCCCGCTTTATCGCGTTCGATATCCTGAAGCGCACTAACAAGCTACTGCTCTTTATTGCAGCCTTTTTGTTCAGCCTGCGCTTCGTCGACTTACCCGATCGCTTGTTCTCAACCGTGTCGCATATCTGGTTCTTTGTGATCGCTATCCAGATTGCTATCTGGCTCGATCAGGGTGTGCAGTCCTGGATGCGCCATCTCCTCTACGCGCCGGGCTCCAATAAAAATCCGGTGACGATGGTGATTCTGGGCATGATCCTGCGCGTCGTTGTCTGGTCAATGATGCTGCTGTCGATTCTGGCAAATATTGGCGTCGATATTACCGCTCTGGTGGCCAGCCTTGGCGTTGGCGGTATTGCTATCGCCCTGGCGGTACAGACCGTGCTGAGCGATGTTTTCGCCTCCCTGTCGATCGGTTTCGACAAGCCCTTCGAGATTGGCGACTTTGTGGTATTTAACGACGTGGCCGGTACCATTGAACATATCGGGCTGAAGACGACCCGTATCCGCAGCCTCAGCGGAGAGCAGATTGTCTGCGCCAACGCCCAGCTCCTGCAGCAGACTATTCATAACTACAAGCGCATGCAGACCCGCCGTATCGTTTTCACCTTTGGTGTGGCCCTCGCTACGCCGCCGGAAAAGCTGCGCATCGTGGGTGACATGGTAAAAACTATTATCAATGAGGTAGGTGAGACAAAGTTCGATCGCGCCCATCTGCTGGCGTTTAATGCGGATCGTTTGACCTATGAGGTCGTTCATATTGTTAATACGGCGGATTACAACAAGTACATGGATATTCAGCAGGAGATTAATATTCGCATCATTGAAAAGCTGAATGAAAATGAGATTGAGCTGGCCCTGCCTAGCCTGGTGGTAAGAACGCCAGCCCAGCCAGAGGCGATGCCGTTCCCTGTGGCGATGCAGCGCTGGCCTAAAGAGGCCTGATTGCGTCGCGGATGAGCATTTCTCGCCATCCCAGGTGGATGGCATATAATGCTACAGTATTGATTCAATCGGCTTTAAAAAGGGGTAGCTAATGGAAATTGATCTCGACAACCTGGAGTTCGCCGGGCTTGAAGAAGCGCAGGAGCGCAATGCGGAACGTCTGGAAGACGCTGATAAAAAAGCGCAGGCGATTATCGCCGATGATGACTGCGGCGACGCCTGCAAAATCTGATACCTAAACCGGCCGCTCTGGCCGGTTTTTTTATATCTCAACAGGGCAAACAGCGGCAAATTCAGGATGCTGCTCTGGCTCTGGCTCTGGCTCTGGCTCTGGCTCTGGCATAGCGTGCTCAAGCCGCTCAAAAAGCGTTTGCACCACCTCCAACCGCTCCCGTTGCGTAGCATACTCCCGCTGCTGAAGGGCATTCTGGGTTAGGCTCTCTATTAGCCCTCTGGCCTCGGCTGCCGCCGCGCTGCGCATGGCGGGTGGATAGACAGGATTTAGCGCAATATCGATATCCATATCCGTTTGTAGCTGGCTACTATTGATGACGACATGACTTTCCGGCGGAAATGCGGCGGAAAGCAGACGGTGGCTTAAAGCCACCAGTTTAATGTTGTAATCCTGCCGGGGGAGCTCTGCAGGCCTGAATAAATCGACAAGCTGCGCGATACCGGCAGCAAAGGCAACCGCCTCGCGATCCGGCCCATCACGCTGCGTATCGGCAACCGACAGCATCATAAAAGCAAGCCCCGCCGCCTGTTTGAACTGGGTGCCCACCCGTTCGGCAGAAGCGAATCCCAGACCCAGGACGACTAATCGTCGAGCCAGACGCTGATTGGCCTCATCCAGCCCCGTATCGCTTTTCAGCAGAGGGTAACGCTCGATAAACCCCATCACCGCCTTCATAGCCGCATCATCCGGGCGAGCCCGATCGAGGCCGTTTTCCAACAGATGGATACGCTGCCTCGCTACGGTACAAAGCAGCTGAGAAATATCGTGCTCAACGCTGTAGGTTTCCAGATTGGGTGGCCAGCAGACCGTCTGATAGTGCGCAATAGTAAGCCTGTCCGCCTCTTCGCTTACCGGGTCGTTAAAGACGCTATTATCCGGATCGTTGGCCCATGCCCAGGCAAAGCGCGCCTCAGACAGTAGCCAGGCCGGTGGCGCTGCCATCTCTTCAATTTGCGCCAGCGCGCTCCCCGCCTGCTGACGGTATGCCGCTCGGTCTAAACCTACCTCGGCTGCCGTGTTGCCTGCCTGGTACACCCGATCCAGCAGGCAGCGCCCGCGCTCGACATCATCAATGCTACTGCTGCACTCCGCGGGGGGATCCGGCGGATAGTAGCCGTAAGCGTAATGCGTGAGTAAAGAGAGAGTAACCAGCAGGAGCAGCGCCCCACTATTCCGGCTTCCATGCTGAAGGGTAAAGAGACGTTCTATAATCGACATCAAAGGAGATCCGGCAGCGATCGATCACAGGAGTATAGGCAGGCAGGGCGTGGCTAAAGTATGAAATTATCCCACCCTTTTGTTTCATATTCCTGTGACATACTATCGTGTATGTCAGCACACCTGCGAACAAGGAGATAACGATGCATAACATGGGTGAAGGTTTAACGCCTGAACAGGCGCTGGAGAAGCTTGATGCGCTGTATGAGCAGTCGGTCAACGCGCTACGCAACGCCATCGGCCAGTATATTGAGGATGGCTCGCTGCCTGACACCCTGACGCGTGCCCAGGGCAAGTTTGTCTATCCGGAGCTGTCAGTCTCCTGGGATGGGAATAGTACCAATCCGCCGAAAACGCGCGCCTACGGTCGCTTTACCCACTCGGGCCGCTATACCACCACCATCACACGTCCGGGTCTCTTTCGCGCCTATCTGCTGGAACAGTTAACGCTGCTGTACAATGACTATGGCGCATTGATTGAAGTTGGGCCCTCTCAGCATGAGATCCCCTATCCCTACGTGATTGACGGCTCTGCCCTCACGCTGGATCGCTCCATGAGCGCTGGCCTGACCCGCCACTTCCCCACAACCGAGCTGGCACAGATTGGCGATGAGACCGCCGATGGGCTGTTTCACCCTACGGAGCTCTATCCGCTGTCGCACTTTGACGCACGCCGCGTTGACTTCTCGCTGGCACGCCTGCGCCACTATACCGGCACGCCTGTCGAGCACTTCCAGCCCTTCGTGCTGTTTACTAACTACACCCGCTACGTGGATGAGTTTGTACGCTGGGGCTGTAGCCAGATCCTCGATCCAGATAGCCCCTACATTGCGCTCTCCTGTGCCGGTGGAGTCTGGATCACCGCCGAGACCGAAGCGCCGGAAGAGGCCATCTCCGATCTGGCATGGAAGAAGCATCAGATGCCCGCCTGGCATCTGATCACCGCCGACGGGGAAGGCATTACGCTGGTTAACATCGGCGTGGGGCCGTCAAACGCCAAAACCATCTGCGATCACCTTGCCGTACTGCGGCCCGCATTATGGCTAATGATCGGCCACTGCGGCGGCCTGCGTGAGAGTCAGTCGATTGGTGACTACGTGCTGGCGCACGCCTATCTGCGCGACGATCATGTCCTGGATGCGGTGCTGCCACCGGATATTCCTATCCCGAGCATCGCGGAAGTTCAGCGTGCGCTGTACGACGCCACTAAAGCGGTAAGCGGTATGCCTGGTGAAGAGGTCAAGCAGCGGCTGCGTACCGGGACAGTGGTCACCACTGACGATCGCAACTGGGAGCTGCGCTACAGCGCCTCGGCTCTCCGCTTTAACCTGAGCCGCGCGGTGGCGATAGATATGGAGAGCGCCACTATTGCCGCCCAGGGCTACCGTTTCCGCGTTCCCTACGGCACCCTGCTCTGCGTCTCTGACAAGCCGCTGCACGGCGAGATCAAACTGCCGGGCCAGGCGAACCGTTTTTATGAGGGGGCAATTTCGGAGCACTTACAGATTGGTATCCGGGCGATTGACCTGCTACGCGCCGAAGGCGACCGCCTGCACTCGCGTAAGCTAAGGACCTTCAACGAGCCGCCGTTCCGGTAATCGTTACGATGACGGCTCCTGCAACAGGAGCCGTTTTCTTTACGCCTTCCCATGCTCTCCGTTTCATTTCTGCAATGCGTCTCCGGCCTTGAAGCCGCGTGCTTCCGCCAGCGCTTTCAACGCTGCCTGGAGACGCGAGATCCGTTGTTGCCTAATGCAGGCGGCTTATCAGTTTTTGTGCGCCTTCTGCTGCATGGCCTCATTCATGATGGCGTTAACCTGCTTCATCACCGTTTCCGCATCGTTGACGCCTTTCGCTTCTTGCTCTTTTACCCACTTAGCCTGCGCGGCCTGATAGTGGGTGGTGGTTTGCCATTGCGCAACTTCCTGCGGTTTCAGGATGCGCACCGTGGCACCGGCTTTACGCAAATCGTCTATCTGGGTGTTAAAACTGCTGTCCATCACCGAGCCCAGGGACTGGTACGCGGTTTGGGCCGCGCGCTGGATCGCCGCCTGGTCTTCCAGGGAAAGTTTGTCCCAGGTTTTTTCGTTCATCGCCAGAATGTAAAGGTGCCCCAGCCACAGATCTTTAGAGATCAGCACATTGGGCGCGTACCGATAGGCTTTCAGATCGTAACCGCTGTCGACGTTCAGCATCATGCCATCAATCGCGCCGGTTTTTAGCGCGTTATAGGTCGGTTCGCCCCAAGGCATGGTGACCGGAATCGCCCCCGCGTTTTGCAGAAAATCCCGGTGCCAGAAGCTGGCGGAGCGCCATGTGCCACCCTTAATCTCGCCCAGATCCGGCATTGCTTTGCTGCTGAAAAAGGCCAGCGGATAGCCAGTTTCCAGAAAAACACTCACCACATTGTTTTTCTTCAGCTCTGCCGGGAACGCCGGGATATCAGCGTAGGCACGGCGGAAAAAATCGACCTGATGCGCGCCGGTTGGGCCGACGGGAAAGCTTTTGAAGATTTGGTGTAACGGCAACTGGTCAGCAGTATATTCCGGCACAACGGTCGCCATATCGACATCACCCTGGCTGACCTTACCTAATGCCTCATAGCTGTTGTTCAGCTCGCCACCCCAGTGCGCATCGACTTTCAGGCGGCCCTGCGATTCTTTTTCAATCGCAGGAAAAAACACGTCGTTAATAAAACGGGTACGCATACCTCCCAAAGGCTCATGATCGCTGTAGATCAGGACCTGGGTAGCCGACGCGGCAGCGGGCAGCAGCGATGTCGTGAGCAGAAGAGCCATAAGTTTTCTGAGTAAATGTTTTGGCTTCATGCGTTTCCTTCGCTTTGGTTAAATAATTTTTCGGTGCCCAGGCGGCACACAGCATCGTTAAGATCAGGCCTCCAGCCAGCGCTGGCCCGCAGTCTTCATTTGCTTCTCAAGGTCGCTGCCGCGGGTTGCGAAAACGCGATCAACCGGGAAGCCACTTTTATCCAGCAGATAGGCAAGCGCCGCGTATTCACGCGGGTACTTCGCTACCGTCTCCTGATCGATATCGACCACGCCGAGCGGGAAGGTAAAACTGCCCATATCGTAAATACTCTGGCGGTGGAACAACTTCCAGGTGCCGCTGCGTTTCTCAATCATGTCGTAAAAGCGGTTGTGGGCAGTGCAACCAATATTCAACTTCACGTTTTCGGCGATGATCATCGCGTTGGTTTCGACGATCGCTTTGGTGGCGTCGGCATTAAAGGTAACAACCGGCGTGCCGATCAGATGTTTGGTGCGCGCGTCCGATGCGCCCATGCGCATTGAGCCGTCCACAAAATCGCTGGCCAGTCCTTCAAACCAGGTGATCTCAATAGTGCCGTCTGGGTGGAACAGATCGCGCAGTTGATCCCACTCGCCCAGATCGCGATGGATCCATCCCGTGAGCAGGTCGGTTATTTGTTGCCGATCTTCCAGATAAGTATGCATAGCGTATTAACTCCAGAGTGAGACGAACTTCAGTTTGATGGCTATTAAAGGTAAAATCCAGTAGATGAAACTGACCAATTGTTCAGTTTAAATGAATAATAAGGGCGGTATATGGAGCTGCGTCATCTACGCTATTTTCTCGCTGTCGCGGAAGAGGGTCATTTTGGTCGCGCCGCAGAGCGGTTAAATATTGTGCCACCTGCGCTCAGTATGCAGATCAAAGCGCTGGAAGAGGAACTGGGCGGCCCACTGTTTGTGCGTACCAGCCGAAAAGTCGTGCTGACCGAAGCCGGACGCCTGTTGCAGGTAGAGGCGCAGCGCACGCTGGATCAGGCGGAAAACGCCCGGCTAGCGGTGCAGCGCTCGATACGCGGCGAAAGCGGTCGGGTGCGCATCGGTTTTGCTGGAAACGCCGTGTTCAGCGGTAAACTAACAAAAGATATGCGGGCGTTTCGCAAAGCCTATCCTGATGCCGAATTGGTAGTGCGTGAAGTCGCACCGCTGTTACAGGCGGATGCGATCCTCTCCGGTCAACTCGATATTGGTTATACGCCGGATCACAGCCACCTCCACACCCCGGGGCTGCTGTCTGAAACGGTCGGTGTCTGGAATCGTCTGGTGGCTATCGCCGACGATCATCCGCTGGCCGATCGGCCTTATCTGACGGTGGCTATGGTGGCGGATGAGCCGATCATTTTTTACGATGCTCACAGCGCCGATGAGCCGCTTTATACGGCGCTCACTCGAATACTGGGCCGGGCGCCCCAGATCGCGCATCTTACTTCCAGCACCCTGAGCGTCCTCACCCTGGCGGCCGCAGGACAAGGGTTGGCGCTGGTGCCAGAGCCGCTGATGAGTATTTCTATTCCGGGGCTGGTGTACCTTCCGCTGGATGCCCCGGAACTGTCGGCTAATCTGATGCTGATCAGCCGAAAGATCGAGAATAGCGGCGCGGTAAAGGCTTTCCTGTCCATCGCGCGTGAAAAGATAGGGTTTGCCTGCTAGCGAAATAGTGGGCAATCCCCTGATCGTGATTATACTGCCCACTCTACGAACCGTGAGACCCCGATTAAGCCCCAAAAACAATAGACGTCAAAAAACCCGGCAATCCTTATCTGGACTGCCGGGTCAATCTAACTTGCTTTAAAACGTCTTAAGACCCACTGAGATGTCTTGAGACTAAAATTTGGCTCCTCTGACTGGACTCGAACCAGTGACATACGGATTAACAGTCCGCCGTTCTACCGACTGAACTACAGAGGAATCGTGTGAACGGGGCGAATATTAACGACGAGGGGTGGCCTTGTCAAAGGGTGATTTAAAAAAATCGACCGATTGCCCAATTATTCCCCAAGCCGCACAAAAATCCGCTCTGCATGGATGTTTACTGTACATCCTGCCGCTTAACCCGCGGATATTTCCATAGCCAGCGACCGCTGGCCATACGCCAGTAAAAGAGTACGCCGCGCACCGCCCAGTCGAGGAACATCCCCAGCCAGACGCCTACCACGCCCATGCCCAATACTACGCCAAGTGTATAACCTGCCACCACGCGGCAGCCCCACATGCCAAGCATCGAGACCCACATCGCAAAACGCGCGTCACGTGCCCCCTTCTGCCCCGCTGGCAACACCCACGAGGCGGCCCAAATAGGCATAAAGGCGGCGTTAAGCCAGAGCAGCACTTTTACCACCTCCTGAACATCCTGTTCAGGGGTATAGAACGAGGCCAGCAGGCCTGCAAACGGTGCGCTGAACCACGCAATGGCGGTCAGGCCAATAGTCGATAGCCAAAAAACATGGCGCAGCTGGCGCTCGGCCTGGCCAATCTGCCCCTTACCCAGCCGTCTACCGGTAATGATCGTTGAGGCGGAGCCAAGGGCGTTTCCCGGCAGGTTGATTAACGCCGCCACGGAAAAGGCAATAAAGTTACCGGCGATGACGTTGGTTCCCATTCCAGCGACGAAGATCTGCGTCAGCAGCTTGCCGCTGTTGAAAAGCACTGACTCAATACTGGCCGGGATACCGATACCCATGACTTCCCAAACAATGGCAAAGTTTAGCGGCTTAAAGTAGCTCTTAAGAGTAATACGCAGCGCCGGGTTGAAGCCAATCATCAGCACCCAGATAATGGCCACCGCGCCAATATAGCGGGAGATGGTCAGGCCCAGCCCGGCACCGGCAAAGCCTATCCCCGGCCAGGAGAAGACGCCGTAGATCAGCGCGCTGCTGATAATGATATTGAGGATGTTCATCCCACCATTAATCATTAACGGGATTTTGGTGTTCCCTGCCCCACGCAACGCCCCGCTACCGATAAGCGCAATTGCGGCAGCCGGATAGCTAAGCACCGTCAGCTCCAGATAGGTCAGCGCCAGCGCTTTCACCTCTGGCGTCGCCTCTCCTGCAACAACGTCAATAATTTGTGCGCCAAAATAGTGGATCACCGCCGCCAGCACGGCGGCAAAGAGGGTCATAATCACCAGCGACTGCCGCGCCGCCGCACGTGCACGCCGTCGGTCGCGCTTGCCCAGGCTAAAGGCCACAACCACGGTGGTCCCCAGGTCGATAGCGGCGAAGAAGGCCATCACAACCATGTTAAAGCTATCGGCAAGACCGACGCCCGCCATCGCCTCCTTACCTAACCAGCTGACCAGAAAGGTGCTCAGCACCCCCATCAGCAGTACGCAGGTATTCTCCAGAAAGATAGGTACCGCCAGCGGAGTGATCTCACGCCAGAAAAGGACTCGGTAACTATTACGTTTTTTATACCAGGACGTGCGCACGACGGCCTGTCGTAGAGCGGCAGTGACGTTCAAAATGGACCTTAGCGAGAGTGCGAGAGAGAAAGTTGAAACCTCATTTCAAATGATGAGGGAGAAATGCCGATCCTGCAAAGTATTTTGCGGCTATTTTGTTGCGAAAAACAACAGAGTGGTGAGAGAAGCAGCAGACGAACGACATTGATTCAAATGAAGTTTGACAAAAAATTTTAAGCCGCTAATATTCGCTGCGTTCACACGATTCCTCTGTAGTTCAGTCGGTAGAACGGCGGACTGTTAATCCGTATGTCACTGGTTCGAGTCCAGTCAGAGGAGCCAAATTTAAAGAAGCCCGCTTTTAGCGGGCTTTTTGCTTTGTGCGGTGAGTCAGCGTTCAGAACCGCATTATCACCGCCTTACCTGACGCTCGCCCCCTCAATACTACCCACTGCCGGTTATCGCTACTCCATCTAATCCGCGTCGTTAGGGTCCTCTCAGCCAGGGGAGTCATTGCACTTAATTATTCTTTGAATAACGTTTATGCTATGCACCTGCATTTGCCTTTTACAGATATGACAGGAAAAACAATGAGTATCACGATTCGCCAGGCCCGCCCGACAGACGTGAACGCGATTTACGATATGATTTATGAGCTGGCGGTGTATGAAAAAGCGCCGGAAGAGGTGGTAACCACGCCGGAAGAGATTGGTAAAACGCTGTTTGGCGCTGAAAGTAAAACCGAAGCACTGATCTGCGAAATCGATGGGAAAACGGTAGGCTATGCCGTCTTTTTCACCAGCTACTCAACCTGGCTCGGACGTAACGGTATTTATATGGAAGACCTGTACGTCTCACCAGAATATCGCGGCAAGGGCGCGGGCAAGGCGCTGCTGAAATATATCGCTCAGTGCGCAGTCACACGTCAGTGCGGCCGCCTGGAGTGGAGCGTTCTTGACTGGAACCAGCCCTCTATCGATTTTTATCTCAGCATCGGCGCACTGCCTCAAAGCGAGTGGGTACGTTACCGCCTCGATGGTGATGCACTATTGAACTTCGCTGAGGCCTGAGGTTATTATCAGGCTCGTCGCGGCGGGCCTGCATTTATATAAGATCAGCTAACGTCAGACATTCACGAACCAGGGGAAACAACGTAATTTATTGCCTATATATCAACATTTATGGCTTTAAACTTGACAAGAACATCATTGTTCACATCCACTGCCGATACGCGTTGTGCTATCAATTCGACAGGCATAGACACACCGCTCGTCGAATTCATCATAGAACATAATGGCAGCTTCGTGCGGATCAACTTTCGTCACATAAAATTTTTCTGTACAGCGTTCAGGTACATGATAAAAATCATAGCTTATGCACTCCTCTATTAAGGTTACTGGCAGAACTTCACTGAGTGTATCGATATCATACACGCTTACGCTGACTCTTCCTTCTACCAGATTAACCTGCCCTAACAGCAAATAATTTTCAAATTGCAGCGTCCTTGGCAGGATGTTTTTCTCTCTGCCGATATAGGTTGTTTTAAGCAGATCGACGCGTTGAACAATAAACGCATCGTCAAAACTGAGAAAATAGGTTCTGGAGTGCATGCGCTGGCCGTCTACCCATGCAAGCCAGGAGATCATTATCTCATCCGCACTCTGATTCTGTACGAACCGTACATCCTGAATGGGATAGTCACAATAATAGAGATCATACCGTTCCCCATCTTCAACTATACTAATCAACGCGCGATCGTCACCCTTGAAAACCTCATAATGTAAGCTAAGAACCCGACCGCTGCGATAAAACAAATCGTGACTGATATTCATTTTCCCCTCTATCACTATCTGTTAACAATGGTAAATATTTTAAAATCACTAATCTTTTAAATTCACATTATCATTGTGATATTTATCAATTAAGCACACCTTCCCGCTGCTTTAACAACCGCCTGTAAGTAGCCCGTCCCCAGCACGATCTACTATTAATGTTATTAACAGAAACCCGACGACTCAGATTACGGATGTATATCCTTCCCTTTAATCAAAAAGGCAACATCGCCATCGGCAGAGAAGAGAGCCATGCAAAATAGAACGTTGATAACCGTTTGCGCCAGCTCGGCTAGCCGAAGATGACCTTGAAGAATCCAGACGATGAGCGCACTGCAAGCCACAGCTAAAGCCCATGTCACCCAAGAGTAGGCGGGGTGATGCGAGGCAGGCACCACGCAGGTAAAAACGATCTTTGAGATAATCATACCTGCAACAAGAATATTAATCATATAGCTATAATAAAATAAAATCATTTCTCATCTTTCCTGAAATTGCGATCAAAAATCGAGCCGACTTTTTTAGGCCGGGTGCTTAAGTACATAAGCAATCGCACTGCCGCCGCCGCCCCTATCACAGCACCAACCCCAGGAGGGACATCAAGTGTTAAACCAAATAGTTTACCGCTCAGCAGTGATAACACTTGGGCACAAAAATCTGAACAGGTTAAACCGACAATCATCGAGGCGCCGAACAGTAAAATGCGAGCCCAGATAGCAAAATCGATGGCAGAAACCACAAATATGATACTGCCAGCAAAAGCGGCGATAAAGGTATCTGGGTCATGGCCAATAATAGTTGAAAGAGCCATAATCATTGCGACCTGTGATGGCTTTGGGCCATTGATAATGTTTAAGGGAGTCATTACAGCGCCTCCTTAATCCTGCCTTTTCTCAGGCTGTCAAAGTTGATGATATTGCTATTGCGATGTAATAGTGTTCATAAAATGAGTAGAGTCATTCCAAAAATAATCCTCATCCTGATCCATTTAACGTTTATTGTGCGATAGCAATGGACAGGTCAATGACATAACAATCATAAATCAATATAGTTTTAGACGTACGAACGACGTTTTGACACTACTCTTATAGCATCATTGGAGATAGCCGAATGGGCGTATTACTTGCTAAAAAGATGAAATACTTTATGGTTACTATGGAGGTACGCAATTTTGCTAAAGCAGCCGAGGCCCTCTGTATCACCCGTTCCCCCTTGAGCAAAGCCATTTTTGAACTTGAAGATTACCTCGGGGGAAAATTGTTTAATCGCACCTACAACAGTCTGGAGCCGACAGAATTAGCAGTTGAATATTATCAAAAATGCAAACCTATCTACGAAATGATATTGGCTCTCGAGAACGAGTGTCGTTCTGGTCATGCTGAAAGCCCGTTTACGATTCTTTTTGATATCAGCGTCCCTGAACTTCTTTATCAACAGATCGTAATGGCAATGAAAAGTGAAAATATTTTATTCAATTGTGAACGTTATGTTGTTAAATTGACTGATATTGATGAAATACAGAGTAAAAACACCATTGTTATATCATTACGTGAAATCTCACCTAATGCGGATTGCGATGTTGATAAATGGAAGGGTGATGAGATAGTGCTCTGTATGCCTGATGACTATCATCCCAGAAATAATAAAACTAATATATTTATCTGGAAAGATCTCTCAACTGATTATCTCCAGAGAAGTTTTTATCAAATGGCTAAAGAGCACCTCGCTGAAATCACCTTCATTGAGCATAATCTTAACCTGACAGGTCTACTCTATAACGTTCGTTCCGGAAAAGGTTGTTCATTTCTTACCAGAAAAATAGCCACTATGTTTAAAGTTGATGGCGTTGTCTACTTACCTATCAAAGACCGCCATCCAACTATTCATCTCTATCATGGTAAGCAGAAGAGTGCGAGTAAGCTGGTGCTGCAACTTAAGAATATTATAAATATTTTTATCTAAGGCCTTCTCTATTAAGACGACCATGAAGCGAGTATATCACTCGCTTCGGTAAACTTGATCACGCCACGCCTGTTGCTATGCATCATCTGCTGCGCCGATCCCAGCGCGCTGGGGTATCACGCACATCGATATGTGTGAAGGTGTCGTAACGCCCAATCGAGCAAGCGCTGTGCATACGCTCCAGGTAGTCTGCTACGGTGTCCGGTGGAATATTTACCACCGCAATATCAGCGGCCAGACCGTGGACGTGCTGACTTTTCTGCGCACCGCCCACTTTTTGATTATAAGCCGCACAGCGGCACGCTGAATTTATCATCACCGGCACATTAAAATAACCACGAACATCCTCCAAAATTTCGTTAAGCTTTTTATCCACGGCTGCAAACCCACAGCCGCAGTGGCATGCAAACTCCTTACGATTAAAGTGCGCAGATATATTTCCCATTTATCTTCTCCTGATAAAAAAATCTTTCCTCAACAAAGATGAAAATGCGCTTAATAACAGAGAAATGATAATGATAAAAACGTTATGAAAAACGGTTTATTGGAAAGCAACGGCGCAAAAAGCGACCAATCCTCCGTCAGCGCCTGGACTCGCTGCTAATGAGAAATTTTATCAGTATGTGAAGACTTAACACCTTGATCACACTTCGTTGTGAAACTGCACAGAACCTTTTTGAAACGCTGTTTTCATTTTCCTTTTGCTCTTTTTTCAGCGTATAATAGTTGCCTGGTCGCTATTGAATGGTTTCAGCTCATTGAACTGTAAAATTCAACTATCACATCGCATACTCCCGTTTTGGGCTGAAACTCAAGCACACATTACTCTGCACGCTCTTTTGATGTCACCTATCCTTAGGCTGTGGCATCGCAACTTTCGCAACACAGGTTTGACTCCGCGGCGGTGCGCCCCCGGAGCACTATTCTCCTATCCTTCACAACTTAAAGACTAAGACTGTCATGAAAAAGACCAAAATTGTTTGCACCATCGGCCCGAAAACCGAATCCGAAGAGATGTTAACCAAGATGCTGGACGCCGGTATGAACGTTATGCGTCTCAACTTCTCTCACGGTGACTATGCAGAACACGGTCAGCGCATCCAGAATCTGCGCAACGTGATGAGCAAAACCGGCAAAAAAGCCGCGATTTTGCTGGATACCAAAGGGCCGGAAATTCGCACCATCAAGCTGGAAGGCGGCAACGACGTCTCCCTGAAAGCAGGCCAGACCTTTACCTTCACCACCGATAAATCCGTAGTCGGTAACAACGACATCGTTGCGGTGACCTATGAAGGCTTCACCACCGACCTCTCCGTCGGTAATACCGTGCTGGTCGACGATGGCCTGATCGGTATGGAAGTGACCGCTATCGAAGGTAACAAGGTTGTTTGTAAAGTGCTGAACAACGGCGACCTCGGCGAAAATAAAGGCGTTAACCTGCCGGGCGTCTCTATCGCCCTGCCTGCCCTTGCCGAGAAAGACAAGCAGGATCTGATCTTCGGCTGTGAGCAAGGCGTGGACTTCGTTGCGGCCTCCTTTATCCGTAAACGCTCTGACGTAGTTGAAATCCGTGAGCACCTGAAGGCGCACGGCGGTGAGAACATTCAGATCATCTCCAAGATTGAAAACCAGGAAGGTCTGAATAACTTCGACGAAATCCTCGAAGCCTCTGACGGCATCATGGTTGCCCGTGGCGACCTGGGCGTTGAGATCCCGGTAGAAGAAGTTATCTTCGCCCAGAAGATGATGATCGAAAAATGTATCCGCGCGCGCAAAGTGGTCATCACCGCTACCCAGATGCTGGACTCCATGATCAAGAACCCGCGTCCGACTCGCGCAGAAGCCGGCGACGTGGCCAACGCCATTCTTGATGGCACCGATGCCGTCATGCTCTCCGGTGAATCTGCTAAGGGTAAATACCCGCTGGAAGCGGTGACCATCATG
Source organism: Pseudescherichia sp. (assembly GCF_032052675.1). NCBI lineage: Bacteria > Pseudomonadati > Pseudomonadota > Gammaproteobacteria > Enterobacterales > Enterobacteriaceae > Pseudescherichia > Pseudescherichia sp. Next base: position 243,922 of record NZ_DAMBWA010000005.1, on the reverse strand, counting down.
GCAACCATCTGCGAGCGTACCGACCGCGTGATGACCAGCCGTCTGGACTTCAACAACGACAGCCGTAAGCTGCGCATCACCGAAGCCGTTTGCCGTGGTGCGGTAGAGACTGCTGAAAAACTGGAAGCGCCGCTGATCGTTGTCGCGACTCAGGGCGGTAAATCTGCTCGCGCGGTACGTAAATACTTCCCGGACGCCACCATTCTGGCGCTGACTACCAATGAACTGACCGCTCGTCAGCTGGTGCTGAGCAAAGGCGTTGTCGCGCAGCTGGTGAAGGAAATTGCCTCCACTGATGATTTCTACCTGCAGGGTAAAGAGATCGCCCTGGAGAGCGGGCTGGCACAGAAAGGCGACGTGGTCGTAATGGTTTCCGGTGCGCTGGTTCCGAGCGGCACAACTAATACTGCTTCCGTGCATGTACTGTAATTATTAACAGCTCTATTAATTTGCAATAAAAGCGCCTTACGGGCGCTTTTTTTATTCCTTCAATAGCCACTGTCAATAGAAATGCAAATCGGATTAGACTATTTAACGTCGTATTTCATAAGATATATCCGATGAAAATGGTCTGTTTTCACACAGCTTTTTTGCCTTTTTCGCTAAAGTCGGTGCATCTTTGAGCGAACGATCAAATTTAGGTGTATTCCCATCAAAAAAATATTCTCAACATAAAAAACTTTGTGTAATACTTGTAACGCTACATGGAGATTAACTCAATCTAGAGGGTATTAATAATGAATCGTACTAAACTGGTACTGGGCGCGGTAATCCTGGGTTCTACTCTGCTGGCAGGTTGCTCCAGCAACGCTAAAATCGACCAGCTGTCTTCTGACGTTCAGACTCTGAACGCTAAAGTTGACCAGCTGAGCAACGACGTGAACGCAATCCGTTCTGACGTTCAGGCTGCTAAAGACGACGCAGCTCGCGCTAACCAGCGTCTGGACAACCAGGCTCACTCTTACCGTAAGTAAGAGTTCCTGTAATAAAATGGCGCACACTGTGCGCCATTTTTTTTGCCCGCGATTTATCAGCTTCTTTCACTACTGCGTTATCAGCTCTCCCGAACTCTCACTCCCTGCTCCGGTCACTGCGGAAGAAGTGCTGTTGTGCGCTGACAGCACCGCCGCTGGACCAGACTCGCTCTTTACCACCGGCACGCTCACCGGATAGCCTGCACGACGCAGCATAGCCTTATCAACCGTTGCCCGATCGCCCCCCGCCTGACGAATAGTGTCGCTAAAGGTTGCGGTTAAGGTGATAGGCACGGTTTGCGTATTCTCCTCCGGCTGCTGCGACAGCGGGCGATGCACTTCAATGTACTGTTTACCGTCAGGTTCAACAGAGTACTTCACTGGCTCATTAATGATGCGTACCGGCATACCGGTGGATGCCTGAGAAAAGAGTGCCTGGATATCCGGTGCAGCCATTCGGATGCAGCCGGAGCTAACGCGGAGCCCGACGCTGTCAGGGGCGTTGGTTCCATGTATGAGGTACTCCCCCCTCCCCTCTGCCAAACGCAGCGCAAAGCGTCCCAGCGGGTTACCTGGCCCCGCAGGCACAACGGCGGGAAGCGTAATGCCTTTGGCAAGCGAGCGCGCCCGTATGCCCGCAGGCGGGGTCCAGGTGGGGTTAGGTATCTTCTGGCTAATCCGGGTCAGCGTAACGGGCGTTTCAAGCCCCTGCTGGCCTATACCGATAGGGTAGACCTGCACGCTGTTTTCACCCGGCGGATAGAAGTAGAGCCGCAGCTCGGCCAGGTTGATGACAATACCTTCCCGCGGCGTATCGGGCAGCAGCATTTGGGTAGGAATTGTCATCTCCGTTCCCGGCTTCGGCACCGGTGCAATGGTGTTATTTGCTTCAATAAGCAGCATTGCGGGCGTGTCGAAGTGACGGCCTATTGCCTGCAGGTTACGATCCTGAGGCTGCACGGTGTAGGTCTGATTTTGACCAATAAGACGACTACCCGGCGGCGGCAGTAAATAGTCCGCTGCGTGGGCAGTTTGAATAGCGCTAAAAGCGCTGACAAGACTCACTGTTATTAGAGACGCGCGTTTCATACTGAGGTTCCCGTATTCACTGGCCCAGCGCCAGAAAGCTGAAAATTACACGAGGCGGAGATCCACCTCGCGTAACAGGATGAAAGCTATATAAACAGTTTAGCTAATGTTAGCGGCTTTGTTACGAATTGCGCGGATCATCGCTTCCAGTCCCTGGGAGCGCGAAGGCGTTAAATGCTGGGCGAGGGCCATTTTTTCAAACCACGGACGGACATCAAAAGCGACAATATCCTGAGCCGTCATCTGCTGGTAAAGAATAAAGACGACGGCAATCAGCCCTTTTACAATAGCCGCGTCGCTGTCACCCTGAAGCTCAATAATGCCGCTCTCATTCTGTTGCATTACGATCCAGACCTGGCTCTGGCAGCCCTGAATCGTGTTCTCTGCGCTGTGTGCCTGTTCGCTCAAGGCGGGCAGGCGCTGACCCAGTTCGATGATATAAAGATATTTCTCTTCCCAGTTAGCGCAGCGTGTAAAGTTACGCAGCAGCCGCTCTTTATCGGGTAATTCAGCCATAACCGCTCCTTTGTTAGCCCAGCAGCTGATGAATACGTTTCAGCCCGGCTACCAGACGATCCACCTCTTCCTGGGTGTTGTAAATAGCCAGCGATGCACGACACATTGCCGGTACATTATAAAATGCCATCAGCGGCATTGCACAGTGATGGCCGGTGCGCACCGCCACGCCGTAATTATCGAGGAAACTACCTACGTCATAGGCGTGGTGCTTGCCCAGATTAAATGCGATTACGCCCTGACGCTGCGCTGGGCCATAGAGGGTGATATCCGGTACGGTGGCCATCTCAGCCAGCGCATAGGCCATTAGAGATTGCTCATAAGCCTGAATATTATCGAGGCCCAACGTACTGACGTACTCTATGGCCGCGCCGAGGGCGATAATCCCGCCGGTATTTGGGGTGCCCGCCTCAAAGCGCCACGGCGCACGAGCATAGGTTGTCCCGTCCGCCAGGCTGACGGTGGCGATCATTGACCCGCCCCCTTCCCACGGCGGCATCGCCTGAAGAATATCCTCTTTGACATAGAGGATGCCGATGCCGGTAGGCCCATACAGTTTGTGCGCGGAAAAAGCATAGAAATCGCAGTCCAGCGCCTGCACGTCAACGCTATGGTGTATCACCGCCTGCGCACCGTCCACCAGCACCTTCGCACCATGCTGATGGGCAAGCGCGGTCATCTCGGCGATAGGGTTTTCAGTACCCAGTACGTTAGAGACCTGGGTAATTGCCAGCAGACGCGTGCGATCGTCAAGGAGCTCGCGCCAGACGTCCAGCTGTAATGTGCCATCAGCGTTGAGCGGGATCACCCGCAGCTCAGCCCCGGTACGCTCGCACAGCATCTGCCACGGAACGATGTTGGCATGGTGCTCCATCATCGTAATGATGATGTTGTCCCCGGCGCGGATCTGGCTGCTGCCCCAGCTGTTAGCGACGAGGTTGATCGCCTCGGTGGTGCCGCGGACAAAGACAATCTCCTCCGCCGTCCGGGCATTGAGGAAACCGGCCGCCTGTGCGCGCACGTTCTCCATCCGCTGCGTTGCCTCGGCGCTCAGGGTATGGATCCCCCGATGTACAGCGGCATAGCCGTGACGATAGAACTCGGCCTCGGCGTCGATAACCTGATTCGGTTTTTGCGCGCTGGCAGCGCTGTCCAGATAGGCCAGCGGCACGCCGTTCACTTCACGCGACAGGACGGGAAAATCCGCCCGCACATCGCTCACGGAATAACTCATGCGTTGCCCCCTGCCAGGCGCTGACCAATACGACTCAGCACCTGCTGCTTAAGCGCCTCGTCACTGATGGCTTCCGTCAGTTCAGCGGCAAAGGCATAGATAATCATCTGCTGCGCGGCCTGTTGATCGATACCGCGCGAGCGCAGGTAAAACATCTGTTCATCATCGATGCGGCCAACGGTTGCCCCGTGGCTGCACTTCACATCATCGGCATAGATTTCAAGCTGCGGCTTGGTATCCACCTCCGCTAGTCGACCCAACAGCAGATTGTTGTTGGTCATCTGCCCATCGGTTTTGATTGCATGCTGGGCAACGTTAATCATGCCGTTAAATACCGCTCGGCCTTTGTCGCTAACGATGGTTTTATGCAGCTGGCGGCTGTTACAGAAGCCTTTATTGTGCTCAAGCCAGGTGCGGGTATCACATACTTCGTTATTGACGGGCATCGCCAGGCTATTGATGCGCAGAGTGGTATTTTCACCGTTAAGCTGAGTGCTGGTATTGTGCCGCAGCACGGCTCCGCCGAGCAGGAAGCTGTGGCTCCAGGCCGTGGCATCAGCCGCCATAAAGAGATCGTTATGGGCAAAGTGGTAGCTGCCCGCATTCTCAAAGGCCAGCTTCACATGGTGCAGCTGTGCGTTAGCCCCGACGTTCATCGTCAGGCGCGAGCCGGTAAAATGGCCACGTTCGTTCAGGCTGGCATAGTGCTCATAGATCGTTGCCTCAGCGCCCTCGGCCAGCTCAAGATGGTGCCGGTAGTGAACGGTATTCATCTCCTCACCGTCCACTCCCTGAGTGATGTGCATCAGCAGCAGCGGCTTAGAAGGCCGTTGGTTGCGGGCCACGCGAATGTGCGTCACGCTCGCCGAGAGGCTTTCGGTAAGATGTAAAAATACCTCTGACTGCACCGGCGCGGGCAAAGTACTACGCTCGTCATTGATCGACACGCTATACCCGCTGCCATCAAGGCTGTCACTTAAATCCGCATCAAACTGCCCGTCGATAAAGACCAGCCGCAGCGCGTCGAGCGGCAGCGCAAGGGCATCGCGCTGCTCAGTGCTAATGTGACTGCTTTTCGCGACAAACTGGCTCTTCAGCAGCCCGTCCAGAGCGGTATATTTCCAGTCTTCATGCTTACGCGTCGGCAGACCTAAGCGCAGCATCTGCTGCAGATGCTGCTGGGCCTGCTCAGAGCGGTTCCCGCCCCGGGCTTCAAACAGATGATGCCACTGTTGCAGTGCGTTACTGCTGTTCGGTAAGCCAGCCATAGCCCTGCTCCTCCAGCTGTTTGACCAGCGTAAAATCACCGGATTTAACAATGCGCCCCTGATAGAGGACATGCACGTAGTCTGGCTTGATATAGTCAAGGATACGCTGGTAATGCGTCACAATAATAAAGGCGCGTTTATCGTCACGCAGAGAGTTCACGCCATCGGCGACAATCTTCAGCGCATCAAAATCCAGCCCGGAGTCGGTTTCATCCAGGATGCACAGCTCAGGTTCAAGCACCGCCATCTGCAAAATGTCATTGCGCTTCTTCTCCCCGCCGGAGAAGCCAACGTTGACCGAGCGCGTGAGCAGATCTTCCGGCATCTTCAGCAGCTTGATCTTCTCTTCCATCAGATCCTGGAAATCAAAGCGGTCTAGCTCATCCTGTCCACGATGCTTGCGCACGGCGTTGAGGGCGGTTTGCAGGAAGAATTGATTGCTGACGCCGGGGATCTCCACCGGGTACTGAAACGCCATAAAGACGCCTTCGCCTGCTCGCTCCTCTGGATCCAGCTCCAGCAGATCTTTGCCTTTAAACTCAACGCTGCCGCCGGTGACCTCATAGTCTTCCCGGCCAGCAAGGGTAGCCGACAGCGTACTTTTACCGGAGCCGTTGGGTCCCATAATGGCATGGACCTCGCCGGGGCGTACCTCAAGGCTCAGACCGCGCAGGATCTCTTTATCTTCAACGGATACCTGTAAATCTTTAATACTTAACATAGAGATTCCCTTATTCCTTAACCGACGCTGTGTTCAAGACTAATTGCCAGCAGTTTTTGTGCTTCTACAGCAAACTCCAGCGGCAGCTCGGAGAAGACATCTTTACAGAAGCCGTTAACAATCATGGATATTGCATCCTCTTCGCTAATGCCACGCTGCAGGCAGTAGAAGAGCTGATCCTCCCCAATGCGCGAAGTGGTCGCCTCATGCTCCAGCTGGGCGCTGTTATTGCGGCACTCGACGTAGGGGAAGGTGTGCGCCCCACAGTCAGGTCCAATCAGCATCGAGTCACACTGGGTGAAGTTACGCGCGTTGGTCGCCGTCGGCATGATTTTCACCAGCCCACGGTAGCTGTTCTGGCTCTGCCCCGCCGAGATCCCTTTAGAGATAATGGTCGATTTGGTGTTCTTACCAATATGGATCATCTTGGTGCCGGTATCAGCCTGCTGGTGGCCGCTGGTCAGCGCCACAGAGTAGAACTCGCCGATGGAGTTATCGCCGCGCAGGATAACGCTGGGATATTTCCAGGTGATCGCCGAGCCGGTCTCGGACTGCGTCCATGACATCTTGCTGTTCTCACCTTCGCACAGTGCGCGCTTGGTCACGAAGTTCAGGATGCCGCCGGTGTTGTTATCCCCCGGGAACCAGTTCTGCACGGTGGAGTACTTCACCTCCGCGTCTTTATGGATGATCACCTCGACTACCGCAGCATGAAGCTGATAGCTATCGCGCACCGGTGCTGAGCAGCCTTCGATATAGCTGACGTAACTGCCCTCATCAGCCACCAGGATGGTGCGCTCGAACTGGCCCGTTTTTTCCGCGTTAATACGGAAATAGGTTGAGAGCTCCATCGGGCAGTGCACGCCTTTCGGCACATAGATAAAGGTGCCGTCAGAGGCCACGGCGGCATTCAGAGCGGCAAAGAAGTTATCGTTGCTCGGCACAACGGTACCGAGGTATTTCTTCACCAGCTCAGGGTGATCGTGGATTGCCTCCCCGAACGAGCAGAAGATGATCCCTTGCTCCGAGAGTTTCTCCCGGTAGGTGGTTGCTACAGAGACGGAGTCGAAAATGGCATCCACCGCCACCTCGCGGCCTTCACGCACCGGAACGCCCAGCTGGTTAAACGCCTCTTCTACTTCATTGGTCAGGAAGGCATTGGCACCGGTTTGCTGCACCGCACCCGGCTCAGAGGCGCAGGTGTCGTCGCAGTTGCCGCAGGATGGCGCAGAGTAGTAGCTATAATCCTGATAGTTGAGCTTGTCATAGTGCGCCTTGAGCCAGTGCGGCTCCTCCATAGTCAGCCATGCCCGATACGCATTCAGGCGGAACTCAAGCATCCATTCAGGTTCATTTCGTTTAGCCGAAATGGCCCGCACGACATCTTCATTGATGCCGTGAGCCATCTCGTCGGTCTGTAACCGGGTAAAGAAACCCTCTTTATAGTTAAGAGGGCCTGACCAGGTCTGGACATCGTCCATTGCTTCACTTTTATGAGACTCAACATTACGAGACATAGTACCGCCTATACCCCAAAGCTTTCACCACAGCCGCACTCGTGCTGAGCTTTCGGATTATGAAATTTAAATATCTGGTTTAATCCTTCGCGCACATAGTCGACAGTCGTTCCATCAATGAACGGCATGGCCTGCAAAGGAACATACAGGCGCGCACCGTCTAGCTCGAACAGCAGATCGTCTTTCGCTGGTTCGGTCACGGTGTCCAGCACATAGCCGAAACCCGCGCAGCCCGTCTGTTTGATACCCAGGCGAACGCCGCGCAGCGCCGGCTGCTTGCTGGTCAGTGCGCGAATATGCTCCGCTGCCGCAGGGGTCAACGTTAGCCCTTGCCAGCCCGGATTGTTTGGATCGAAAGTCCCTGAATGCAATTCCATAGGTATACCTCACATGATTACGTCAGAAGGACATAACGCTATGTTAGTGATAATGATTATCACTTCAACCTCTAATCCGCAGGGTTATTCGCGTTAATCGCCCAATTTGCACACTTCTATTAAGCATAGACCCTGCTGCTAGGGTTAACAGGAAAGGATTTTTGATAGCAAGTCGTTGAAAAAACTGTTTTTTAACGAGCAACACTCGCCATTTGATAACAAAAATGAAACATGTATAGGCAATGCCTATTTATGCGATTAGCAGCAAAAAAAACGCTAAAACATGAAGTTATAAACTTTTCATAAAGTTAGTACCTGCACATGTCGGACATACAAGGACATATGAGGACAATTTCGTGTCCCTAAATGTGTCCCTAGAGCGTTCCATGCCCCCAATATGCCCCCAAAATTCTCTGTCAAAACAATCTTACTGGGCACGTACAAGCAGCACATCCGGCCACCGCATCGTGTAGCGCGGCGAGAGCATTTCACGCTTCATCTGCCAGGCTTGCTGGATCCTCTGCCCGTATAAGCCCAAATGCGCCGCGCTCAACTTAAAAAAGCTAATAAGTGGGTATCGGTTATGTGCCATAAGCGGGCGTTCTAATCTCACAATTTATTAGTCTGCGAGAGCATATGAACTCGGAATTACGCCCTGTTTTTGACCTGACACCCTCAACTCACAGATGATTATTTTGCCATACAATTAGAAAGATTTAGTGAAAAGATGTAACTATGCGTCGGCGGGTCTATAGCATATTTCTGAAAATGAATGCCCTTGATTGCTGGAGGGTAATAAGAGTGTTTAACTGTGTTCATGGTTTGTAATATGTACTTACAGTAAGTTAAACATGAACAGCAAGAAAAAAATTCAAAGAAAACTGCTGAGCTATCACAGCAATGCTCTGAAAAATCCTCACCCTCAACTGGATATGTCAGGCGCAGACCTACGATTCATGGATCTCCAGGGCCTCAACTTGCGAAGTATAAATTTCATCGGGAGCGATCTTTCGTTCAGCGATCTGCGTGGTGCTGATTTTTCATATGCCAAGCTTAAGGGAGCAAATATGAGTCACTGTAAAACAGAAGGGGCCATTTTCCAGCATGCGGACTGCACTGGTGTTGACTTTTCCGGAAGTGATGTCAACGCCTCCACTTTTACTGGTGTGCCTACAGAATGTGAGCGCACAAGGAATGTTACACTTTCCTCCCAGCCTCTCATATCTGTTTATATGCCCACATGGAATCGTGAAACACTGACGATTCGTGCTATACAGTCGGTTCTTAAACAAGATTACTCGCATTGGGAACTCATTATTATTGATGATTTTTCCTCATCCTTTCAGCAGTTGCAGGCATTTATTAAAGATATTAATGATCCGCGAATTACGTATATTCGTAATGAATTTAATTCCGGTGCCTGTGCTGTCCGGAATCAGGCAATAAAAATTGCACGAGGTGATTTAATTACTGGCCTGGATGATGATGATGAATGGTTGCCTACCCGTCTCTCTTCCTTTCTTACTTTTCAATATAAACTCGAGCAACACGGTTTTTTGTATGCCAATGATTACATCTGCGACAGTAGGGGCTATCACCATATAAGTGAATTACAGACGTATCCGAAACCTGCTTACAGAAAGAGCCTGTTTGATAAGAGAAATATAATTGGTAATCAGATGCTGACATTAACCGACCGTCTGAGGCAAACACTGTTCGACGAGAAGTTGAGTGCTGCTCAGGATTATGATGCATTTTACCGGCTGGCAGAAACGTATGGTGATCCTTTCAAACTGGATGACATCACACAGGTGCTCTATGTCAATCATGGTGAAGCCCGTATCACCTGCTCAGGACGAAAGTTTGCAGGCTATCTTGATTTTTACCGGAAACATAAATGCAAACTAAATGCATCCAGTAAAAAATATCAGCTGTTTACTCTGTACTATATCCGCAACAAAAACATGAGCTTACGAACGCTGATAAAGCTGATGACGCTTCGCAATCTTAAAAGATATCTGATGATGTATTCCAGCTTTCGGAACAGAAAGTTTTAGCGTTTACATATGATGAAAGCCTTTACGTGGACTGTCGTTGGAGAAATCCACGTTTAATTAGAAAGTTCAGATGCAGGTTATTTACGATAAATCATAACTTCCGCCTTTCGCTCATAGCTGCCGTTGACCCTGCTTATGCAGGGTCTGATGAGTTATCCAGGGGGTTATACTTAAAGAGTTTTTATGCAGTGCGGCCTATTGATTATCAGAGTTAATACTTTGATCTGTATTTTCAGCGTCTTTTATTGCCAGCGCCTCGGCTTCAGCCATTGCCGCCTCTGCTGCCAGGCGCTTCTGGTTATACACAGAATTAGCTGGCATATCGAGACGCAGATCCAGCCAGCGCCCGTCAGGAATATCCATCGGCTCACCTGCAACCACCATTGCTGTATCGATGTCGAAACGACGTCTAAATACGGATAGCGTTATCACCCCGCTTTTAGTTGTCTTAACGTCAACAAAACAAAGCCTGTTGCCGTTGAGGTCCTGTGGAATTTCGATGGTCCAGATACCGTCGCTATTTAGCCCGGCGGATCCTGTTACCTTGTATACGCCAACTGACGCGCGAGTAGCAGTTACGCCTTCGGCTTCTTCGTTCGCTTCGCATGTGCCATCAGTGAATAGTTTTATGACAGGAGAGGACAACTTAATAAATCCATTTGCGTCGGCTGTGACCGTTTTGCCGATCGCGCAGATTTTATAAGTGTCGGAAAGGACATCATTTATTTTTGCCTGGAAATAAGGCACGCCTGAGGAGTCACCAATCCAGCGGGAACCATATTTATTGTTCGATTCCATAGCCGTATTAATAATCGTACCCTGCCCTGTTCCGGGGAATGATGGCGTTTGCTGATACGTCGACAGGAACGCTGAAACAGTATTGTAATCGAATACCGATGAGATCCTGATGGCGTTCCAGTAGTTGGAACCGCCCATCGTCATGACGTCACCGTTATTCAGACCAATATCAGCCAGAGCCGCGCTACCCAGCCCCAGGTTTTTTCGGGCTCCCGCAGCAGTCGGCGCGCCGGTACCGCCAAGAGAAACCGGCACCGTTCCGGTCGAGTCTTTCTGAACGACTGATTGTAGGCCCGGCACGGTGACAGGTTTACCATTGATGGTGATCGTCACGATGCCGCTGGACTGCACTACGTCAGCAAACCCGCCCATGTAGCGCTGATACATGCCGAACGTCTCAGCAATATCCAGCGCCAGGCCGTCAACGCTTAACGAATCGCTGAGCAGGATCGCGTAACGGGTACCTGCCGGGATGGCGGGGTTAACTGCGGGCGACACCGCCAGCTGCGTGGCGCTGGTAACGCCGGTGATCTGGAATGCCTGAGGTGGGCTGGTCAGTACGATTACAGTACAACCGTTGCGGATCAGCGTGCCCGCTGCGGTGAAATTAGTGCCGGTACCAGTGAGTGTGTTGCCGCTGCCGGCGATCGTGCCAGTGGTGTAAATCATGTGTTCTCCGGACAATAAAAAACCCGCTCGCGGCGGGTCTGCTGTGGAATGTGATTAGCTGTCAGTCGTAGTTAGCGAGGTTAAGCGCATAAACGCTGTTTTTCATGTTGTGGTAGACAAGGTTAGATACCCCACTTCCGGCAGTGCCCCCGGTAGTAGCCTGTGCGATCTGGGTGGTGCCTCCATTGAAAACGGCAGAGAAGCTGTATTGCGAGGACCAAGGTCGCGTTCCCCCGTCGAGGATGACACCTGTCGCCAGGCCGGACATTGACGGAACGATGCCAAATTTACCGGGCAGCGTGGTATTAATCGAAAAACCGGCGCTGTCACTGCCGTTAGTGCCGACCGCCTGCACGTCAGTAAGTACCCGTGTCTCGTTTGTCAGAATGCACACGCCCTGCTCGTCCCAGATGGCAATCCCCCAGTCCGGCAACGGCTGTTCGAAAATCGTGAAAAAGTACACGTATGCTGTACCGGCTGCCGTTGAGTTGCGGAACGTTACGGTGCAGACATTCCCGCCTACTGTGTAACTGACAACACAGTTAGTGGTCGAGTATACGAACGGGATAACAGGCCTGCCGGAGGGAAACGTCTGTGAAATAGTTGTGACCGAACCGGCAGAGCCAGATATGCCAGCGCTTTTTTTGCTGTACATCGCCAGCGGTATTGACTGCGGCGTGATAAACGGTGCGCCGCTCTCAGTTACAAGTAGTGCTCCCCAGTCCATTAAGCAGCCCTCAGATAAGCAATAACGAAGCCGTTAATCGCCGGATAGGTACCGGCACCGAAGTTATTGTCTGCCGCCGCGCCCACGGTGATAGTGCCTCCTGACACGGTTATGGTGCGGCGCGCAGTAGTGTAGCTGTCGCTGGCAGTTACCTGCATAAACTCCATGCGAAACCCGGCAGGGACCACATAGCTCGCCGCGCCTGACTGCTGTCCGGCAGCCACTGAAAAAAAACCCAGAACGCTTATCGGCACCAGCCCGTAGTTATTCGGGTTACTGTTGGCATCCCACGTCTGGACCCCCCATGCCTGAATCCCCAGTGCCATCAGAATACCCCCGTAATTTTGCCGATCTGTACCCGCAGACGGTTTGCGTCCCTGATGCTGATGGTGGTGTTGGTCTGCTTCATAGCGCCGGTCGCATCGCTGCCATAGTTCTCAAACGTGCCCCCCTTATCCAGACGCCATCCATACGATCCCGGCACATAGTTATTGGACTGGATGAATGCGCCGATTTTGGCGTTGGTGATCGTTCCGTCCTGGATGAACGAGTCGCGGATAAATGTCTGCCCGTTCTGGATAACAAACGGCAGGGTGACAGCACCGCCAACCTGCGTCATAACCGCAAACCTATCAGCGAGGAACACCACCTGTGACTGCATCCCGCTGGGGCTGTTCTGTACACCGATCCCCATACCCGCTGCGTAGAGCATGCCGTTACTGGAAACACCGACTTTGATGTTGTACATCGCGTTGATGTTGCCGCTGAGGTCCGCTGTGGCCTGGGCGTTCTGGGTGATCGCCGCCGTCTGCCCGTTCAGGGTCACCGTCATCGAGTTGATTTTCTGCGCCGAGACTGACGAGAAATCAGCCAGCGTTCTGGCCAGGTCGGTGACGTTAGACGTTCCGCCGCCTGCCGCTGCGTCCAGCGTTTTCAGCGACTCACTGACGGCACGGCTGGCATCGGCCATCACGTTGTCAATGCGCGTAATCCCGGCTTTATTATCACCGTACTGCACGCTCAGGCGCTGCTGCAGGTTGACGTTCGCCAGGGTGCTCTGAATCAGCGCGATCGCCGTGTTCTGTACCCCGCCACTGGCAGTATCCGTTTTGCCGGTGATCTCCTCGAAACGTGAGGCAGTAGAGCTGTCCAGCGTCGTGACCACCTGATCGAGCTCGGTGATCGCCGCGGTATTCTTTGCGGACTCCTCCACTGCCGCGCCAGCTTTTTCTGAAGCTGTTTTAGTGGCTGCAGTAAGCTGATTAACCGCCGTTGCCCGCGCCTCCGTTTCACTGGCCAGCGCCTGGCGCACTTCGGTAATGCCTGCCGCGTTAGCTTCGGTTTCCGCATCTAGGCGGGTGACATCGGTAACCCGCGCCTCAGTTTCCATCGCGATCACCTCGCGCAGCTGCTCAAACTGAGCGGAGTTAGCACCCTGCTGGGCAGACTGCCGGAACGCCACCTCGGAGATCGCAAGAGCATTCTGGATAATCCCCTCGGCGGTTTCCCGGGTTGCGCCGACAGCGGCCGCCAGCTGGTCGGCATTATCTGCAATAGATGCAGCCATGTCGGCGATGGTCTGGTTGCTGTTTACGGCGTTCTCGATCAGGTCCTTGAAGAGTTCAGTCTCTGCAATCTGATCCAGGATAGCGTCAGTGATATCACTGAAATCGTCGGTTGGTTTACCCGAGGCCTCAACAAAATCAGACACGCCAAAGGCGTTACGGGTGCGGACGTACACGTAGTAGGTGTGATCAAATTTCAGCTGCTGGATGGTCCACTGATACCCCCGGCCAAGAAACTGCGTGCTGTTTTCGATATCGACAGTTGGTGGTACTGGCGTTTCCCCGGCGTACCAGAACTCGAAGGAAGTATCCGTAGTGGCAGTGACCGACATAACCGGTACCAGCGTCGCCTGGAGCGGCCCCGGGATCCACTGAACAGAGTTAGGCGGGCGCGGCGCGCCGATAATCAGGCTAACCTGCGTCTCGGCCCCCTTCATCCCGTTCTCGTTGCGGCCACGCACACCCAGCGTGTAGCTCCCGGCATTCAGGCCGTAGAACTCATAGCGAAACTGGTCGGTTTCGTACTGCGCCACAACCGCACCAGCCTCGTTATAAACACAGAGCTCAAACACCAGCTTTTTGGTGGTGGTAGCCGTTTCCCACGTGGCGGTAACCTGCACGGTCTCGCTGTTGGTATTCAGGATGCGCAGGTTTTCAATGTTCGGTACCCGGTACCCGTTCAGGGTGTCATTCGGGATATCAAACACTGCACCATCGTCAACAATGGCCTGTTTGTTCGGGTCATGCTGCCCAGCGGTGATGCTGTAAACGGAGTTGTTCTCCGTCTCGGCGATGCTGAGGATTCGGAATAACCGGACCGATACCTCGCTGGTGGAGATCGCAAAAACGGTGCCGTCACGTACCCAGGCGGGCGCATTGCGCAGGGTAATGTTGCGCCCGGCGACGCTGGCGATCTCATGCCTGCCCATTTTCCCGGTGCGATCCATAATCGACATGCTGTCGCCCGGCGATACCAGCTCAGAAACGTCAGCATCAACGGAGATTATTTTCCCTGAATGGCCGATAATGCGCCCACCCAAGCGGGTTCCGGCATAGTTGTTATCCATGATCTCAACAATATCGCCGGGCGTGAACCCAATGGCGTCGCGCGCCATCTGGAATGTTAAGCGGCTGCTCTCCCGCTTTGCCGTTTCAAGTAGCCATTTCCCGGCGCGCCAGGCTTGGCCGCGGGACGTGCAGCCAAACGCCTCCAGCGTGGTCTCGTTATATATGCCCCGGGCGATCTCGTCATCGTCAGAAACGTACTCCTTCACCTGTTCCCAGCCGTTATCCGGATCAGTCCAGGAGACCACCACGGCATTATATTTTTCAGAGCGTTTAACGGAACTGCGAGTAAATTTGCCGTCAACGACGTTAGCGTTTGCGATGGTGGCGATCGGATCCTGCGGCGCGTCCAGCATAACCGTGAGGCGCAAGCCATCCCACAGCGCAATACCGCGGAACATGCCCGCGATTTTATCCAGCAACTCGCGTGCGCTGATTTGTTCGGTCACATAGGCATTAAGCGTCAGGCGCGGTTCAAGCCCACCATAGCCGTCGTTTACCAGTTGGTCGCAATACTGCGAAAGAACGTACAACATGCCGTCATCGACATCTATATAACCGGCTCGCCGGGCCAGGCCAAATCGTTCGTTTTTCACCAGTTCGCGGAAAATCCATGCGGGGTTATTGGTCCATGCCTTTTTGAAGCCACCCAGCCACAGCCCGGAATAGGTGCGGGTAACTGGATCGTAATTATCCGGCACATCGACGATCAGGCCGCGCAGGTGATAGGTGCGGTTTGGTGTATCGGTATACTGGTCACGGTCGATTACTGCCCCAACCATGGCCGAGAACGGATACGACAGATTGTCGTCGGTGATTTCGGTGTAGCTGTTCCAGATGGTGCCGTTAGCCAGCAGGTCACTGACGCTATCCGGAGTGATGCGGCGGACACGGATATCGAACGGTTTAACGTCCGGAGCATCGATAACATGTGCTTCCAGGTATTCCCCGGAGATCTTGCCGGTGATGCTTACCGTCTTTTGAATATCCCACGCGCCGTTAGCCGTGCGGGTTTCAATCACCATGGTGACAGTGCTATTTTGCTGATTGCCCTTGGTGTCCTGCTGCACCAGCCCGGTAACACCGATATTCAGGCGTACACGGGTCACGTCAGAATCGCTGACGGTTCGCACCAGCGGCGTATCGAAAGTTACATCCGCATTAACGATGGTTGATGCCTGGACTGCTGCAAAGCCATTAATCGGGCTCTGAAACTCTGAACCTGGTCGCCAGGCAACACTAATGCCAGGAATGCTGATATTGCCGCGGGCGTCGGTAACTGGCGTTTTGTTCACCATGAAAGAGGACAGGTGCTCCTGATCCACCGGGCCGTAAATTGGCCCCTCGCCGATGAGATCCAGCACCTGGTAAAACTGTTTGGATTTGAGATTATCGTCGAGGAGTTTAGGAGTGCTGGCTTTGCCGCCGCCTGAAGACATAACGCCACCTTAGCTAATAGATTCTGTCCAGTCCTGGTTGTTCGACGTGTCGATGCCGAGAGATACCACGTTGGGGGCCACCACCATTTCACCCAGCAGAAGCGCGACCGGATGGCCCTGGCCGACACGGCTCTCGGTGCTGGTGAATGAGTTGTTGGTGATGGTGTTATTTTCCGCTGCCTCGGCTGAGGTTTTGGTTTTCATGTTGCGGGACATGTACAGCGAATAGGCGACCGAGGCGACCGACATCGTGATGGCCACGATGGCAACTATGGTGCCGGTTTCCAGCCCTGCCCCTTCCACGATCGGGACAAACGTTATGGTGGATCCGCTACCCAGCTGGCGGTCCATGTGGAAGCGCGCGTTATCATCGTCCAGCTCATCGCCATCAACGCGGATCTGCACAGGCGACGACAGAAAGGCTTTCTTGAAGGCTCGGTCCTGCGCCAGCAGAAGGCGCAGCCCCTGCGCAGGCGTATCGACGGCTAATTTGATTTCGCTGAAATGTCGGCGTAAATGCCCGCTAAATTTAAATCGGAGCATTGTTCGTGCCTCCAGATAGAATGGGTTTGCCTCATAAAGGCCAGGCGATAATCCTCGCGCCTGCTGAGGTGCCCGGCGCAGTCGTGATGAAGCACCCTGCCGCTTTCAAGCAGGATCATCGCGTGGCAGGGGTCAGCGCCCGGGAATGGCTGGCGGATGATCACATCGCCGGGCTGTGCATCGCTGGCAGGGACCGGGTGAAAGCCATTGGCTGCCATATTTTTGATGTAGAGGTTTTCACCACGCAGCCACCAGCCATCTGTCCGCTCAAAGTCCGGCAGATCCACACCAGCAAGGTGATAGGCATCGCGAAACAGCGTGTAGCAGTCTGTGACGCCATGCTGAAACCGGCGGCCCAGCAGGTGCGGTACCGGGCGAAACTTACGCAGCGCACCGTTGCACGCCAGCCACCAGGGCAGACCTGTTACAACCTGTGCCCGGCGGTCAGCGCCGGAGAGCACCGGGGAGTTCATCGGGTGAGAGTGAAATATGGCGGTCACCTCGCCCTCTCGCTCCGCTGCCAGCCAGTCGCCGTCGCTGATCCGGAAATGACTCTCCGGGCTGGGATGAATGTTGCGACAGGGGTAAAGCCGGGTGCCATCGATGATCAGGCCGCACACCTCATCCTGCGACGAGGCCGCATAATCGAGTAATTCCTGCATCAGGACACCTTCTGGGAGCCGGGGAAGCTACTGATTGGCATCGGCTCGGGACGCGGGTAACGAAAGCGGCAGCCGGAGCGGCGGTGCGAGCATTTATCCTTTGCCGGATCGGTGGTTGGGTTATCACGCTCATCTGCCACCGGCGGACCGTCATAGTTACACCCGGTTCCGCGGTACTGCCACTGGCACACGTCGGCCAGGATGGTGCGAGCCGGTATGATGGCGTTATCGCAGTCCACAGGCGTCGCCAGCTCATACGTCACCTGCTCGAACGTCTCTTCTGTCATCCCCTCCACAACAAAGCGCGAGACTGCCTCCATTGTCGGGTTTGCGTCCGGGTTGCCGTTCGGGAAGTTCACCGCATCCAGGTATTTAACCGGCACCTGCCGGCGGGTCACCACCACGCCGTAGAGATCATTAAAATCGTGGTTAATGCCGTAAATCAGCCCGGAGATATTCGCGACCGCCATTGTGGGCCGGGCATAGGTGCCCTCGTTTTTAAACTCAAAGCCTTCTACAGCGATTGGGTACGCCGGGTAAACCAGGCCGCGCCAGATGACATCGCCGAAATAACCGTTCGTGCCGGAATGAAAGCGGAGAACGTCACCGCCGAATGGCTGCAGGTCAACCTCAAAGAGATCGATAAACGCGCCGACTCCTGCATCAATGCTGTCGATAATTAGCTCTGGTGGAATGTTGCGCACGAAAATCTCCCATAAAAAAGCCACCCGGAGGTGGCTACTGGTTGAATATCAGGATGTCGCTGATTTACATCCCTGGGTATGTTGGGTATTCAGCCCGTCCATGTTTGGGGCATGGACGTATTCAGCAAAGGAGGGATGGCTGATCACCTCTGGTTAAGGCTTGATAATAAATGCTTAAAGAACATTTTGACTTAAAAGAGCAAATTTTAGTATCACAAGGAAAGAGTGTTGCAATTACAGGCCACTCTTTACATAAAGGCACTCCTAGAGAGGCTTTTATCTCGGAATTTTTGAGAGATCATCTACCCGCAAGTATCTCTATTGGAACAGGGGAAATAATAGACTCCAATTCAAAAGCAGGAGAACAACGAAATCAATATGATATCGTTTTATATAGAAATGAGTACCCTAAATTAAATTTTGGCGGAGGTATCAATGCTTATTTAATTGAATCAGTTGTTGCCACATTAGAAGTAAAATCTACGCTAACATATGAAGATATGAAGCAGGCGGTTAAAGCAGCTTACAACTCAAAAAATTTAGCTCCCAGTATCAATGAGATTTTTGGAGTACCTACTTTCACCAAGGGCATCAGAAACTTCCTTATAGCATACGACGGCCCTCAAAATATTTCCACCATTTATAATTGGTTAAAAAAAGCTCATGAGGAGCACGGTATTACCATACCTACCCTGCCAAACAACCCTACTAGGTTCTCTATGCCAAGCCCATCGCTAGATGCGGCCTTTGTTTTACAAAAAGGTTTCGTGCAATATGATAACTTTATAGAAGGTTTGAATACAAATAAATTCAGATATGGAGAAGAGAAATTTAGCTGGATTTATTCTGACAGCGCAAACGGCAACTTACTTTACTTATTCCACATGCTTCAATATATAATAAAATCCGTCAATGGCTCATTCTTAAATGCAACGCCCTACCTCAACTCAGCAAAATACAACATTAATGTAACTTGATATTAAGCAGAGCCATTTAATATGGCTCTTTTCATAGACATAAACCCAGAAAGAAGTTGCAACTTAGCATGCTCCGCCCATAAATAACATTCATTACTGTTAAATAATCTCAAGTCATCGCATGCCTCTTGGATATTAACCCCTTCACTCATGAATCTTAAATTTTTTTCCTTTTCAATCTGTTTCAATAAAAAAATCACCTCGCTATAAGTTAGCATTACTTTTTTTTCAAGATTAACAAGTTCATTTTCTAATCGAAGTGTGTCTATCTTGCTCTGTGCGCTGCTCATTATTTTCACTCTCCCATGTTTCGGCTTAACGTGGTACCTGTTCAAATGTGGCCGTCAGTTCGTACAGCGGCCCGTTTTTAACCATGCCCCAGGAGCGACAGACAAACAGCGCCTGCACTCCTGTATCGGATGGCGTCCAGTAGAAGGACTCTACCGCCATGCGTGCCCGCAGGAAGGCTTCAGCCTCCTTTGCTGCATTAGCCCTGCACGGCCCGCTTACGCCCCGGAAAACCAGGCTGTATTTCGCCATCAGCGGATTTATGCCTTTAACCTGCCTCTGCTCGTAACCATCACCCAGCTTAACGACGGCTACGTTCGGTGTGCGATCAACGCTGTAGCTGCGCTGGGGCTTCCAGGAAAATACTTCTGCCATCATTTCCTCCGGAGTACACCGTTGGGGCGCTGCTGGTCGATCAGCATTTTCAACATATCGTTGTTCCAGACCTTACGCATTCTCGCTAATTCCTCATTGCTTATCCCGCCAGTAGTATTGATGGTGAGGTTCATTACGGGGTTGAATGATGTAGCGCCACCAGCCTTATCCGCCGGAATAACCTTTCCTGACTGGTTTGGAATGAACATCTGCTGACCACCAGCTGTCTGGAATATCTCAGACTGCCCGTTTTCATTGATCCGGTAGGCATTGCCAGCAGAGACGTTGCCGCCGTAGCGACGCGCACCGGCTACCGCCATGCCTTTCGCTGCCAATAGCGATCCCGCATATGCAGTCTGACCTACAGCGTTAGCGCTTCCCATTGTTGCAATGGAGGCACTGATTGCCGCCGGAGCCCAGGCGGCAGCGGCGGCAGTTGCCTGGGCCATAGTTGAAGCCAGAGATGCGGCTGCGGCTGCTTGGCCCATCAACTGGCTTTTAACCCATTCCATCCCCATCTGTACAAGACTACTGACAACACCATTCAGGATGGTGGTACCAATGTTGGCGAAGGCTTCCTGAAGGCTTTGCGTTCCGCTTAGCAGGCCGGTAATGGCGCTACTCGCACCGCTCTGGAGACCATCAAGGGAAGATGCCAGCAGCTCATTAGCCTGGCTCTGGTTGCGGAAGATCTCCCATTGCGCTGCGATACGTTGCTGCTCATATTCCGTATCTGCAGCGTTCTTTAGCTCAATAGCCTGCTGGTGCGCCAGCACTCCCTGCTGCTCAAACTGCTGAATAAGCGCCAGCTGCTGTGCGTGCTGATTGGCAAGCTGCTGGACGGGGTCAACCTCTCCGGCAGCTGACTGCTGCGGTGTTACTGCCTGGCCTGCCCTTATTTTTGCGAGAGCGACTTGATGGTCTTGCTCGAGCTGTTCTGATGCTCGGCTATATTGCTCCTGAGACAGAAGCAGATGACCGTTCGCATTCTTTTGGCCCTTAAGACTTTCGAGGGCCTTTTTCTGAACATCAAAACTGGCATTCTCTTTCAGCTCGGGTATAGAGTTTTGTATTAGCTGGCGCTGTTTGACTGCATTTGCAGCATCCCACTCTGCAGCAGCGTATTTCCGTATCTCTTCAATTTGCCCAGCTGTAGCGCTTTTATTAAGCGACTGCTCCGCCCTCAGCATTGCCTGTTCGCGGGACAAATCCTGCGTTGCCCCAGCAGCCGTCTCTGCGCGCTGTTTGTAATCAGCAATTTTCTGAGCATTGGCCTCCATCTGATTGGCTGCGTTTTTACCCTGCTGCTCACTCTGCTGCTGCGCTTTGCGTCGCGCCTCCTCAGCTTCCTGTAGATCGTAATTTTCTGCAGCCAGACGCTCGGCAGATGCAATCTGATTAGGGTTGTCAGTGACCTTTGAAGTCTCCATCCTGGCTTTAGCAATGGCGCGCTGACGATCACCTTGAATCTTAAGAAGCTCATTTTGCTCCTCAAGACTAAGTATGATTTTATCTGCGCCCTCAGTAGGGGGATCTACTTGTAGTGACTTGGGGTTGAAATTCTGCCCGGCCTGATTGGCCCGGTTAATCTCATCAGCAGTATTACCGAAGGCTTTCGCAACAGCTCCTTGAACTCTCTCCAGGGTGGTGCCTTTTTCAATGAGTTGATCATGCACACCCATCGATGAGAGCATATTGTTAGTAAGCAAACGGTTCGCTTCTGAGGCAGTATTTTCTGTTCTAGCAAGCTTATCCTTTTTGTTGGCGAGATCCCGAATCTTCCCGTTCAGTTCATCTGAAACCTCAGCCTGCCGTTGGCTAAATTCTGCTCCCTGTCCCATTGAATCCGCATAAGCTTGGGCGGCTGGAGTAAAGCTCTTGTAGCGATTTTGAAGCGATGCGATATCCGACTCTAAATCAGCTATTTCATCTTTTTGCGCCCGGATTGACACATTGGCATCAGCAATGGTTCCTCGCAATTGAGTGTTGCTCAATGATTTTAAAGATGAGTTGAGCTTGTCTAAACCATCAGCAAAGGCAATTGCCTCTTGTTTGGCTTGCTGAGCTTTCTGCCAAAAATAGAATATGGCTCCAGCCGCAATCATGGCTGCACCAGCAGGACCACCAATAAGGGAAAGAGCACCTCTCGCCAAGGCGGCTGCAGCTGAAGCAGCTCGTGATGCCACTGCTGATGCCTCTTGCGATGCGATAAATCTACCATTGGCTGCTGTTGCGACGCCAGTGGCATTAGCCAAGGCGATTCTTGCAGCGGAAACCTTAGCTTCTGCAGATGCAATTGCAGCCGCCCGGGATTGAGAGGCAGTAGCCTCGGCAGCCGCAAGTCGCGTAGTTAATGCAGCAGATGCCTGCTGCAACTGAGCCATGCGAGTTGCAGCCTGAATCCGGCCTTGCTCGGTAATTTGAGCGCGTAAACGCTGAGCCTCAAGCGCTTTCTCAGAGTTAATTTGCGCAAGCTGCGTTCGGATGGTTTGCGCTTCCGCAGTCGCTAGTCTGACCTCTTCTACAGAAGAAGCAGCAGTTGCTTTAAGAGTGTTTAATCTGGCCTGAGCAAGATTGAGATCAGAGGTTGCTGCGTTCTTACTAGACTGAGCAGAGCGTAATTGCGCAGCAGCTTGTGCTTCAGCAGCTGAGGTGGTTACTACTGCTGCTTTGGCAGCAGCAATTTGCGAGGCAGTGTTACGAACTTGCGCTGTAGCAGCCATAGTCAGAGCGCCAATATATCGACTTCCCATTACAGCAGCGACTGCGGTCAAAGCCATGCTCAGACCTGAAATATTATTGCTTGCTGTGATTATGGCGTCATTGAAGATAGCAACACCCGCTTTCACAGAAGAGCTTTCTCCAATAAATTTGGTAATATTATTGCCAGCAACTTGCATTGCCTGGCTGATTGTTGTCGTAGTTTTGACGAATTCAGCTCCAATGGTTGCTCCTTGGGATAGCAGGCCATTCACAACAACATCGGTAGTAAGCTTACCTTCAGCGGCTAACTGGCGCATCTGGCCAATTGTCACGCCCATTGAATCCGCAAGAGCGACAATTAGACGATTACCCTGCTCGTTTACAGAGTTGAATTCTTCTCCGCGTAATGCACCAGACGCCAAGCCTTGAGATAACTGGATAATCGCGTTCTCTGCTTCTTCAGCGGTAGCACCTGAAACCACAAAGCCTTGGTTGATTATCGTTGTGAGTTTTACAAGGTCCTGCGCACTCGTGCCGTACTGGCGGGTTGCACGCTCCAGTCGGGCATAGAGAGAGGCGGTAGCCTCCAGGCTAGAGCGTGTTTGCTGAGTGATATTGAATACCCGCTCTGTAACGTCCACCAACTCTTCATTTGGTCGCAGCGCATTCGCTAGTTTGTTGTTCAGTTCGGTCCATGCATCGGCATATTGCGATATCTGGTTAACAGAAAGGATTGCCATTACAGCCGCGGCAATTTTACTCAATTCGCCCAGAGAAGAAGAAAGTGATTGCGCCGCATCATCAGCTGCGTCAAAACCATCCTGCATATTGTCGGTGGCTTTGACCACCTCCTTATCAGCCATCAGCAACTGTGCTGTATCTGCTTTGATAATGTACTCTATAGTCCCAAGATTCTCGGACATTTGCTTTTCTCCGGGCAATAAAAAACCCCGCCAGAGCGAGGTTTTGGGGGCAAGATCAGTCTTACTATTTTAATAAACCGAACATAAAAAGAAGGAACACCAGCAAAATACCAGCGCCTATCCACTGGCCAATTGCATGACCTGTCGCCTCGCTTGATGCGACTTGAGCGTTGAGTTTGGTAGTTTCATCATTTATTGCTGATGCTGAGGCTAGCATCTCTTCAGCGAGCGTTTCAAAAAGCACAACTTGTGCTTCAACCGGAGCTTCAGAAAAAAAGTCACTTACCTGATCTTGTAAATCTAAGGATGCGGTATGTATGTTTCCCCCATCAGCGATCACCTGCTGAATTTTCTGGTTCCGTATTTCAACAAGCGCCCTTATTCTGCTTCTGTTTGATTTATAAGTTTTTTCTTCCGAACCACTAACTGTGAAATAGTCATTGATAGCGCCCGGTATGTCGATATGCATATCCTTATCCCCATCAGTAAAAGATAGGACTAATCCTATCAGGTGAGCACAACAGCGCAACGTGATGCCTGATTTTTTGATTTCAGATGAGGGATACAAAAAAGCCACCCTAAGGTGGCTTAATTATCAGTTAGCGTTTTCGCAACCCGGCTGGCCACGGTCAATAACTTCAGTACCTTCAACGATGAAACCAAACTTACCGACCAGGAAAGAATGGTTAAACTGAGTTACTACAACGTCTGATAACGCAACTGAGCAGCGGTTTCTTTCGATTGCTCTGTCGATGGCAGTTTTCACGTTAGGGATCCCAAGCGGGAAGAGCACTACTGGAGCGGAGTCTTCTGCTTTAACGCGAGCGCCTTTAACAAAATTATTCGAGTTAAGATTATAGTTTTTGGTACTCGCCACGGTTAAATCAGCTACGCGAGAACTACATCCTGCCAACATCATCACTACTGCGGCTAAAGCCAATGCCTTTTTCATTTTATGTTTCCTTTGATTGCAATCAGAAACATCTTAACATCACTTCCCTGCCATTGGCGGCCTACCAAAGTTAGTAGAAACTCTCAGGTGAGTTTGAATTTTAAACGGATGTAAACTACTCGTAATTCCTTTGCGTGTCGATTTCAACCATCCTGTCAGCCCAGTCCATGACCTCATCATAGGCCTCTTCCGTCGGGATCTTGTCTTTCTCCTTCACCGGGAACTTGGCGTTCATTGCGGCGCGGAAACTGGTCATTGTCATGTTCCATGCATCCGCCTCGCTCATGCCGAGGTGAGCAACGGCTGTGTACACGAATGACCGGGCATCAAAATTACTGGAATATTCTTTTTTCTGCCCTTTTAGCTGCTCTGGCGGTTGGTCCCCCATCACGCCGTGACGGATCAAGTGTCGGGCCAGCTCTATCACGTCGGCAACCGGCAGCAGACCGGGCCGGTAGAACAGCTTACCTTTAGTTGTGACCTGGTATGTGCCTATCAGGTGACTGATGTTCTCTGTACAGCAGGCGGTAACCACCCGGGCCGCCGCCGCTGCCATCTCTGCAAAACAGCGTGCCAGCACGTCGCGCATGATGGCCGGCTCGCTAATACGATGCGTCGGGTAGTGTCCGGCATGCACGGTGACGAGCAGCCTGACGATATCATCCGGCGCGCCGATCCGGGACATCGCCAGAAAAGAAGGGTTGAGGAATATCTCCCGGCCACCAGCACGGATCACCGCCTGGCCGATATCAGTGATGACCTGCATAAAACCTCAAAGGGGCCGAAGCCCCGTAATTAAGCTGTGACTACAACGTTCGCGAAACCAGACGATACGCTGCTGGTCGTTGGGGATGACACGACGCAGGCGTAAGTGCCATCGTCTGCCGCAGTCACACTGGCTTTGGTGTACGTTGACGCCGTCGCCCCGCCGATATCCTGACCGTCCCGCTGCCACTGATAGCTCAAAGGAGAACTGCCGCTAGTGGTGGCCGCCACGGTCAGTGTCAGCGTGTCGCCCTCTTCGAGCGTGCGGCTCTGTGGCTGGGTCGTGATAGTGATGGTATCGCCCACGTCACGCACATCGACATTGCCCGCGCTGGAGGCTTCCAGCGACCAGGTAGCGACATCATCGTGGGGCGCTTCGTCCTGCCAGCTCGTGACAAGGAACGGCCCTTCGGTGATATCCAGCGGGGAGATGATCTTCAGCCAGACATAAGGCTGGTTGCTGGTTTCCGCTGACGGGCTGTAGACGTGGCGTTTCATGGCCCGCTGGCCATAGATAGCCTCCTTACGGCTTACACCGTCACCGGAGAAAGACACGTTCTTATAGGTGGTGACGTTCTCCTGGGTAAACGCTGCGCTCTGGTCGCCCGTTGCGTCGGCAGTCTCCCACTCCACGCCCGTGGTTTTACCGCGCATCATGCCGAGGCGCTTATACTGGTTCGCTGCTGGCTGAACCTCAGGGCAGCCGATCGCGTAATATACGGCGACAGCAAGCCCCGTGAATGCACCTGATTCACATGCCATGAGTTTTTACTCCGTTACTGGGAAATGATGGTTCTGAAGTTGATTTCGAAGGCCACACGGCCCTCTTCGGTTCTGAAGGCGGGAATGCCGCCGACTGGCTGCATCAGGATGATGCATTCGGTCTGATGCTCCAGGCTCATGGCCCGGCGGATGGCATCAGCATTATTTTCCACGGCATCGACACCGGGATCGTTCTGGCCGGCCAGCAGGATGATGCGGAAATAGTCGCGGGAGACCGCCTCCTCGTCACTTCCTCCGCCGTTCTGCTGAATGATGAGGTAGCGCTCGTTCTGTGAATCCGGCCGTTCAATGAAAAAGCGCTTCTGCACGCGATAACCCGTATCGAAACCATGCTGCTGGAGCCAGGCGCGCAGGGCGTCATACACCTCGTTGCGGGTCATAGCTTGTACCCTCGCCGTATGGTGGCCCGGATATCGTTTATTCCGTCACGCTCGAAGCCTTTACGCAGGAAGTCAGGCTCGCCGTTTGGATCCCAGTAGTTGCCGTTGCCGTTCGCGCGCGGCTGCCCTTTAAGCGTGCCTGGTGCTGCGTTGACCAGGGCGGCATAGCTGGCAGTAAAGCCGACACGTCCGGTCATGCCGCCGGGGATGGGGCGCAACTCACGAAACTGGCTATTCACCAGCGTGGAGGTATCCATCGGCGTTATCTGTGCTGAATAACCCATCCCGACTATCATCACCTCGGTGATCACCCGCTCTGTCACCGGCCCGGCAACCTGACCAAGCAGTTTCTTGGCATTCATTTGTACGCGCTTAATGCCTTTTACGGGCATAGTCACCTCATGTCATGATTTGGTAGTCAGGGTCTTCGCCGAAAAAGCTCATATCATCGCTGCGCACGGCAACAATTTTGTCAGCAAATGCCTTAAGCGGATCTGGCTGACTCCTGGTATCACCATGCGCGATATAATCATCGCGCTGCGGCAGGCGCATCAGCACACCGTTCAGCTTCGACTCGATATAGATAGTCTGCTGACAGACGAACTCTTTCCCGCTGTCGTCCGTCACGGTTTTAGCCTCGGATTCCCATGTGCTCGCTATAAGGTAGGGCTCACCATACTGATAGCTGTTGCTCCAGTCGTCATAACCGTTAAGTGGATAAACAGTGCAGAGGTTGGTGTAGACCCATTCTGATGTGGCGCTCAAGGCTCCTCCCAGCGGATGACTTCCGGCTTTGTGGCGGCGACCTTGCGGCAGAAAATGAACCACTCGCCGTTGCTTTTGACGTAGCCGGTCACCCTCCTGCCGCTGTCAGTCAGCACCCAGACCTTCGTAAACGGCTCTGGCAGGCGCTGCTTAACGGATATCAGGGCCATCAGCGGCTCCCGTTGCTCATACAGCCGCCCTTGCCGATCCAGATACCGCCGAATGCAGGGGTGGCAGTCGGGTCGGGCGGGATGAGCGCCGTCGCGCAGCCGTGTTTATCCAGCCCGCGCAGCAGGTTCAGCGCGCCTTTCCAGCGATCGGAAAACGACTGGTAGCGGAACGACCGGGAAGCGCCGTTTGGCGCGGTCTGGCTGGACAGATATTTATCACCCTGCCCCAGCCCCATCAGCGCCAGCAGATAAAGCTGGATAAGCATTGCTGTGGCGGCCGGATAATGCAGGCTCAGGCACGTTTCGATGCCGTTTACCTGCTCCACCAGCGCCGCCAGCACGAAATCAGGCAGGGTAATCCCCTGACCGCTTAGGTACTGCTGCGCCTGTTCGGGATTTACCATGGCTGACTCCTGAAATAAGAGGCCCCGCAGGAACGGGGCATAAAAAAACCGCCTGAGCGGCGGCTGTTATTCAGCGGGGAAGAGTTTCTCGAGCTCACCGTCAGGCAGCAGCTCCGAAAGCTTTTCAGCGCCCAGGGTGCCTTTAAACTCGATACCCAGCTCTTTCAGGCGATCGGCAATAATCTCCTTGCGGGATTTCCCATCGTTTCCTGCTCCGGGCGTTGCCGGGGTAAGCGCACCGGCCTCGCCACGCATCAGGCGGACGTTAGATTTAAAAGCCGGGTTAAGTCTCTCAAATTCCACGATATCCCCGACAGCAACACCGTGCCACGGGCGAATCACTTCGTACTTAGCCATCGCGTATCCTTAGGCAGCTGCGCCGTAGACAACGCCGGACAGGCCTTCTGCGTCTGCGGTAATCTGCAAACCTTCAGCAGACATGATCTGGAAGTTGTAGTTAACGTTCGGCAGCGGGCGCGGCAGCGGCACAATGCCCTGAGCCATGCCCACCAGTGGAGAGATCACTTCTTTGCGGCGCTGGTACGCCAGGAACTCGTTATCTTTGAACGCAAAGGTCGGGCGGATCTCTTTGACAGGTGCGAACGGCATCACAGCATTCAGGACGTTGCCGCTGACCACACCATTCACCACATACGGCTGCATGAGGTTTGCCCAGATCTCCGGGCTCACCCACATGATATCGTACTGTGCGACGCGGTTAGCGCGTGCTGTTGAGCCGAAGGCCCCCTTACCGAAGAACGCAATCAATTGAGTTTGATTAGCGCTGGTAAGGTCGATATTCGCGCCGCCGGCACCGGAACCAAGATTAATACGCTTGGTGTTACGGTGATTACGCATACCCTGGGCTTTATAACCCTGCACCTGAATATTGCGGTCGCCGTCCAGATAGTACGAAACGCGGCGTTTATTGACCTGTTTCAGCTTCGCAGACTGCGAGTCCAGCACCAGATCGATACCAACAGAGCTCATGCCTACAACGTTACGCCAGTTCACACCGTAACCGGCAGTGAACACCGGGATCGGATCGC
Source organism: Pseudescherichia sp. (assembly GCF_032052675.1). Lineage (NCBI taxonomy): Bacteria > Pseudomonadati > Pseudomonadota > Gammaproteobacteria > Enterobacterales > Enterobacteriaceae > Pseudescherichia > Pseudescherichia sp. The sequence goes on along the minus strand of NZ_DAMBWA010000005.1, from coordinate 215,463 downwards.
CGTCGTTGTCGTAATCAGTCTGGTCGAACGAGAACGGGGCCTGACCGTCAATCGTTACTTTCACATCATCAGCAATATCGCCAACGACGTTATAGAGCTTGACGGTCTTACCGACCGACAGCACGGTTTGCACGCCCAGCAGATCGTTGACAATCTCGATGCCGACCTCCTGATCGCGCAGCTGGATGACCTGGCGATCAATCTCAGCCCAGAACTCGCGGGCGAAGCCACCCACAGCGTTACACGCCAGCATGTCCGGCGTCATGTGAGCGCGGTTAGTGGCGATCATCGCGTTGTGCTGGGCGTTCCACATGTTGCGGTTAGCCCACAGCTCATTCCAGTGGCCAACAAGGCGGCTGTTAGCCGCCAGGGTTTCTCGTGAAAAATACATGTGCTTTTATCCTTGAATTACGCGCCAGCGGCTGCGGCGGCAGTGCCGACACGCATACGAACGCGGATGAAATCGGTAGTGCCTGCCGCAATGGTGGCTTCGTCCTGGCTGTAGCCGATCACCGCGTCGGTGTCGTCGGTGGCCAGCGTGAACTGACCAGCAGCACCAAGCTTGATCGGGCTGTCTTTTTTGTACGCACCAGGCACGCACAGCAGCGCCAGTTCGCGCCCCTCTTCCACATAGTTCCCCACAGCGGAATCACCTTCGGGCACGGCGTCACGAATGCCCAGGCCCTGATGGTAGGCGCAGTCGATAATGTAGAGGCGTCCGGTCAGCGCTGTTGCCTGCGCAAACACGTCTTCGCCATTGATGATCGCCGCAGTGCCCGGCAGCAGGGCAGCGGCAGTGGTACGGGTTTCAGTCTTGTAGAGCGACTGCCCGTCGATATTTACGCGACGATAGCGGGATGCCATGCGCGGTCTCCTTTAAGGTTGGTTACGGGCCGGTTAAGCCTGGAAATGAGCGGACGGATCAGGAGCGCCGGTTTCGCCAGGCGTCTGCGCGGAATTACCACCCAGCGGTGCGGCAGTACCCAGCTTGCTGTACATCTCTTTCAGTGCCGGGCCTGACAGGGCGTTAGCCACGAGCTCGCCGTGAACCGCCTGCACAGCGTCACGCATCGTCTTTTCTTCAGCGCGGGAATTAGCAGTAAGGGTTTCGGCAAGCTGCTGGTGGTTTGTCTGAAGGGCTGTGATTTGCAACTCAAGAGGCTCAATCGCCTTTTTAGTATTGGTAGCTACAGCCTCACCGATCATGGTGCCGATTTGTTCCATTTCTTCTTTGGTTAAAGGCATGTCGCCCTCCGTTTGGTGGTTGGTTGCAGGCTGATCCTGCGGAGTGAAAAAAGATTTGAATTTGTTGGTTACGACAGCTACCCAGGACTCCTGACGGGCTACCGGCGTTCCGGTGTCGTCGAAGGTGATTTTCCCGCCCTCTGACGTATAGCCGAACACCTGGGCGTTGCCCCCGTTACGGATGATGACCACCTGGCTGTCGGTGAAGTCGGCCACCCAGGCGTATTCATTCTCGCCAGGGGCGAACCGGGACTTAGCCGCACGATCAAGCCGCTGCTCTCGCTCCCGGTAGGATTCGCCCACCAGCGCGCCGGAGTTAGCCTTCAGTGGAGTAGCATTGTCGGCGTTGACCATCAGGCCGACGCCCTGCTCTGGCGTAGCCGCGCCGACTTCATTCAGCAGGATGGCGTCATGATCCATGCCGTGAATCTTTGCCACCCACTCTGCACCCAGCGCCTTCTGCTCTTCGTTGGCCTCAAGCTGGTCGAGGAATACAGCGACGCTGGTGTGAATGGGCGGCACATCTTCGCCACGCTCAATGGCAGCCACTCGCTCGAGCAATTCACGCCCTCCTTCTGACTCGCTGGCTTTATTCACATCAACCCATTTTTCCAGGTAGATGCGGTTTCCGGACTTTTTGACGTTGCGATTCCACGCACCGACAAAACCAACGTTTAACCCTTCTGGCGAGAAGGCCGAAACGAACTGACCGTTAACCTGCGGGTGCCCCAGCGGGGCCAGCGTGCCTTCCAGCCCGGCGTAATGCGCGTCAATTTCGCTGGCGGAGTACAGGCCGCCGTTCATAACGACATTGGCCGGGAGCGTATAGCTGGGCAGGACGAGATGATCACGCCCGTTGTGCACCTCGCGGCGAATAGTCTGGCTGTTCACCCGCGTGGTGACGTTGATTTGCATTGTCATAGTAGTTTCTCGTTTAAGCTGCCCGGTGGTGGCCGCAGCCGCAATGTAGATGGTTGGCAACAAGTCCGGCCTTCTGTGCCTTATCCAGCCGCTTCTTCGCCATGTCGATGACGTTCGGGTTCAGCGGTTTGCCGTCGGCACCCACCAGCACCGCTACCTGCGTGCATTTGCAGTTGATGGCGTTACCGTCAACGCTGTACCAGTCACGAACCTCCTCGGTTGTGTAAAGGTGGGCATGACGCAGCGCGTGCTTACGGCGTGTCGTCGGGCTAAGTGCGGAGAGGTGCATCTGCCGGGTCATGATGCCGTACTGGGCCTCGGCCTCGTCCGACTCATCCCAGCGAGCGCGACGCAGCGCCGTGGTTATTTCGGTCCGGGCGATACGCTTTGCGCGACCAATCTCCATCCCGGTCTGCTCAGTGAGCCTTTTGGCAATATCACGGGGGTTTTGCCCCCGACCCATGCCGTCGGTAAGGATCCGCGCCATGTCCGACTTCGTCCGCGCGCTGAGGTTTTTCATCTCCTCAAATACACGGGTGCGCACCAGCAGCAGACGGCGCTGATAGGGTTCGCTCAACAGCAGCTGCTGGAGGTTCTCCCGCCCGGTGGCGTATACCGTTGACTGCTGAGACAGACTGGCGAACTCCTGCGCCGTGCCGCGCTGGTACGCCTGGTTAACGTAATCGCGCCAGAACCAGAAATTCGTCTCGTTACCGCCATAGAGGATCTCATCGACCAGCGCGGAGGCGTTCTCCAGCAGCATGGACAGAAGCGAGGTATCGAGGTCGAAGGTGTAACGAAGGTTCACAGCGGGTGATGCAGGTATGCGGTCGAGGATGCTCTGGTAGGCTTTTGCGATACGCTTAACCCGCCTTGAAAACTCATTCATCGCGCCGCGTTCGAGGCGATCTGCGCCCGTCGGGTCGCTAAGGTTTCCGGGCAGAATCGGAGGTTTTATCCTCTTCGTCTTTTTCTTCATCGTCATCTTCTCCCAGCGGTGCAGGCGATCCCTCATACCCGGCGGCCACGCGAATTTCCTCGCCAGTAAACGGCTGCTCACCAGTAGCTGCTGACGCGCTGTTGATCTCGGCCATGATTTTGGCGGATGCCAGCTTCTCAGCGCCGGAGCTGGCGTTCAGGTCATCCCAGATAACCGTTTTCTGTGGTACCGCGTCGAGAATGCCCAGCAGCACCAGCTTGTCGCACAGGTCTTCAATATCAAACGACAGATCACCGCGTCGGGACTGGCAGCGCCCATTGAAATAGCGCTGGTCCTCAGTGCTGGCCCGCTCGCCCGTCTGCATGCCTACAAGGATTTTGGTCGGGATATCCAGCGCAGCTCCCGCTGTCTGCAGGTTTACGTTGTAAGTTGGCCCGGGGTCGGCGACAGAGGACACCAGTGGCGTCACCGTTGCGCCCTGGGTAGTCAGCAGCGCATCGTTGCCGCGATTAACCTCAACAGCGGCTTCGTTGAACTTCTCCTGCAGCTCATTGACATCGACGTTGTACATCGAGGCCAGGTTGCTGAAGTCGATCTCTTTATCGAAGTTGATATTCAGCTGGCGCGCGGCGTTCTTCAGGAAGGATTCACCGCTGCCGCCCTCCACTTTCTCCAGGCTGACGAACGCGTTATAGGCTGGTTCCAGAAAGCCGATTGCGTCCGCTGAATAGTCGCCGAGGATAAACACGCGATCGGGATGCACATCCACGCGCCGGGTGCTGCCGTTCGGCAGGCGTTCAACGTACTGCCACATCTTCGGCTGCCCGTAGGTACGGGAGTTCAGGCCAGTATCCCATGCAGAGGGCACTAGCGCGCCCGCCCAAGCAACAGTGATTTTCTCCAGGCCGCGACCTTTCGTGGCGGGGAGATTCCAGTCTTTATCGTCGCGAATGTGAAGCAGGATGCCGGAGTAGCGGCCCACCAGCCGCCGCAAATCAGCTTCAGCGAAGGTGCGCCAGAAGCGATGGGTAAAGACGGCTTTCGCCTTGCTCTCCCATGCAGTTACTTTGCGGGTTTCGTCGGTCTTCTCCCCCTCGATGATCTCCGGGTTGCTGAGCCAGCAGGTGCTGGTAATTTTGCGCACCGCGCCGTGAGCGATGCCGCCGCGCCGGTAGAGTCTATAGAGGTCGTCAAAGGTCAAATCCTCTTTGAAGCCGTACTCGCACCACGCCGTGCTGCGCTTGGCATCCAGCCCCATTGTCGGGTTAGCCGCCAGCATCCGGGCGCGCGCAAGGCTGGCATCGGCCAACGCATGGTTGACGGCCAGTTGAAGATTATTGTTCATGCTGGGGTCCGTTTTGTGGATTCAGGCAATAAAAAACCGCCCGGAGGCGGTCTGTGTTCGATAACTGCTAATTACATTTCACCAGGAGCGGGCGGCAAAACATCCCTGTTCCCATTAGCATTAGGTTGTGAGACAACACCCAGCTCTTCCATTTGTTCAATGATCCGCGCAGCTCTGTTATAACCAATCCGGAACTCACGCTGCACACCAGAAATAGATGCTTTTCGGGAGGTCAAAACAAACTGGACAGCTTCATTGAACAGTGGATCAAGGCCTTCGTCCTCTTCTGGCTCCACTGCTGGTGTAGCTGCTGGTTTCCACTGCGGATTTTCTGCAAACCATTGTTCAATAGCCTGCATGGCAGCGTCAGTACATACAGAGCAAAGCGAGGGGTGGCCCATTTCGCCAGCGGTTGTGTTAATCGCGCAACTGCATCCCTTTCGCCATTCATCAATAACCAGCAGTGGATGCATAATTATTTTATTTTGTTTTGGCATATTTTTACCTGGCTAGATCCCGAAGCGCATCAGCTTGCGCATTCACTACATTCAGTTTATCTACCCTGAAGCCGTTTGGGAATCATCATGCCCATCGGCTGCGCGCCGCCGAGTTCGGTGAGCGCATAAACAGCTGCGTCGAGACGGTCAGGCGACTTTTTAGCGGTGGCCGGCACGTACTCCATCAACTGATTTTCCAGCACATAGAGATTACCGTTGTGCGCAACGCGGCCCTGCTCATAAAGCGCAGATATCGGCTCTGCCCGGGCGTATTTCCCCTTACTTGCATGGACACGGATGATGCGGCCCTTATACCCGGCGTTACGCAGCGTTTCTTCGGCCATATCGCCGCCCTGGTTCGTTTCGATAACGATCGCATCGGCCTCATGCTCATCGTAAGCCCACATGGCCTTTTTGGCCCAGCCAGCCGGTGAATACTTGCCGCTGTAGTCCCCATCAACAGAGAACTGCTTTTTGTCACCAGCACCATACGCACTGGCTGCCACAATGCCGGATTCGTCGCTTTCATCGCTGTTGGTTGCCTGCGGGTCGATGGCCACTACCGAGCGAACCTTGTCGAAACGGATCTGCAGGTCGCGGGAGGCGCTTATCATCGCCTCATTCCACAGCGCACCCTCTGCATTGAAACGCCGCGGCTTCTGCATGTACTGCGCCTCGGCGGTGCGCCGGTGCGAGAACAGGGAGACGCGGTGTGTCTCGTTGTGCTTGAACGGCCAGAGCCAGCCATCAGGCAGACCATGATCTATCGGGATAGCGTGGGAGTTCTCCGGGTACTGCGCCGAATACGCCTGGCTGTTATCGATGAGCACCGGCAGATTGAGGTGATGCCACTTTTCGCCAGAGCCGCCACGCAGCAGGTAACCACTCAGATCGTGATAGTGAATGCGCTGCATAATCACAATCATCGGTGTCGTTTCGATCGCCAGACGTGACTGGATGGTTTCGTTAAAGCGGTTGTTAACGCCGTCGCGGACAATCTCCGAGTAAGCGTCGTCCGGTTTTACCGGGTCATCAATAATCAGCGCGCCCTGCCAGCCGGGTTCCATGTGCCCGGCGCGGAAGCCCGTTACTTGACCAGCGGCGGAGGATGCATAGACGCCACCGCCGAACTCATTCCACCACATCGCCTTGCTATCAGCATCATCTCGCAGCGACATAGGCCACATGGCCTGATAGGCCTGCGATTTGATCATGCCGCGCGCGGTAGACGAGTTAAGCAGTGCCAGCTGGTGGGAGTATGACAGGTGCATGAAGCGAGCACGCTGGTTGAGCGCCAGCCCGCGCCCCATCATGTTGATCGTTGCCAGCTCGGTTTTTGTGTACCCAGGCGGGACGTTGATAATCAGACGCTGAATTTCGCCATCTATCACCCTGTCCAGCGTCTGCTGGATCACCTGGTGATGTGGCGCGACGATCATCTTGCCGCCGGTGCGCTGTTTGAAGAAGTAGCGCGCGTAATATAGTCCGTCCTCCACGCACTCAACGCGGCGGGCGAAAAGCTTTTGCTCAGCAGTCGTCATCCTCCAGCATCTCCCGCCGCGCAGCTTTGTAATCGTCTTTGTTCATGGTGACTGTCTCGATAGCGCCCCCATTCGGCCCGGAATGCTCGAACTTATGCTTATTGGTGTAGGCGTCGCCCACTTCTTTGGCAGCCTGCTCGATTAGCTGGGATGCCAGCGCAAAGTTCTTCATCCCCTCTGTTTTGGTCGCCATACGATCCAGCGCACGCAGCCGGTAAGCTTTGTTGGCGATCGGGATATCAGAGATTTCGTTCTGAAAACGGTCACGGGTGGCGTTGAACATGTCCACCCACTTCTGCGCCAGGCCTTTTCCGTTCGCTTTTGTCGGGTCGTGTGATTCCACCTGCTGACGGGTGATCGTAAGGCCAAACTCTTTTTTGACGGCCTCGACTACCTGAGTGGGCGTATCAAAGCAGGCTAACGACTGGACGATAAAGGCTTTGACCTCTCCTTTTAATGCCGCCATTGGTTACCTGCCTGTCATAATCAGTCAAAAGTTAAGCCAGTTTCAGCAGGCACGTTCCACATGCCCTGGCGATATCAAGATGGGCAACCTCCGCAGGGTTGTTCGCAGCGTCCACCAGCTGCTGAACATAGTGGCTGGCTCCGTAGCGCCGGACGACGCCGACGAACTCCTCCACATCGTGGCCACGCAGTTTCAGCTTCGGCTGCCCTTCACGCGTGAACTTCGGCGCGCCAAACTCATCCGTCTCCTGGGCGATGTGGTACAGCTCATGCTCCACCAGCGCGCAGAACTCCAAATCTGAACACTGAGCGCAGTAATCTGCCGCAAGGGTGATGATGAAGTCAGGGATGCGCCCGAACCATTCATACATCTGTTGCTCCATGCGGGCTTTTTGCCAGCCCCCGGCGCGCATCATTACCTCTTCCGCCTGGCCCAGTACGGACCGCCCCCTTTTATCGAACGCATTCGACGCCCAGAGGAAACACAGATCGGCCTCCAGCAGGTGAGCATGATCAGGGTTATGCAGATTGCCGTCGTCGCTGAGGATCTCGGCATGCAGCCATCCGTGAACGCCGTCGGCGGGTATGATGCGGATGTACGGTTTGAAGTCGGGGTTATCTACGAACAGGGGCGGCGGAGATGGGCGCTGTGTAATGTCATGAGCCATACCATCAAATGCCTCGATACAGCAGGCCGCCGGGCTTCAGCGCGTTGCGTATGGCGTCGGTTGCGGCCCGTTCAATAGCCTGCTGCATGGTGACAAGTGCCGAAGCCTGAGCATCCTGAGAGCTCAGCAGCACCTTGAACACATCACTCTCACGTATGGCGTCAATGACAGCGTCACGCATTTCGTCAGAGAGGCGGGGCTTGAACTCTGCTGCTGTAGCGATCGCGTTGTTTAATTGCAGAGTGTCGCTTTTATTTACCTCAAACTTTTCAGCCTTAAACGCAACCTGCTCTTTGCCATCCTCGACAGCAACACCCATACCAGCAGCGTAACGGCGGCCGTTCTCGTCGGTGTTTACCTTCGTTGACCAGCTGGCTGTCGCGCCCACCAGCTTTTGTTCTTCTGGCGGGTTGATACGCCCAATGCGTGCACTAACTGAACCATCCTCACGATAAGCCGTGAACTCTCCTGCTGAGATATTCACCCATCCGCCTGTCTTAGTGCGCTTATCCTTCACGCTCAGCAGGCCAGGGAAATATTCAGGGTAGCCGGTAACTTTAATGCGGCGGCCTTTGAGGTTGTACTCAGCAGAGCCAGCAGGGCTTTTGATGATCATGCCGCTGTCGGTCAGAACGACACGCATGCCAAGCATCGCCTGCTGCGGCGATAAGTATTTCATTCGGGTTTCCTTTTAGATGTGAGCCTGTCGCACGGGACAGCCGCCCGAGAGAAGCGGTTCCCTAGGCTCACGGCTGAAAGACTCTCTTTGGTGCGCGTGCGAACCGCATAAAAAAAGCCACCAGCAGATGCGGGTGACTTGATGTGGTGGCAATAAAAAACCGCCCAGAGGCGGCTTCAAATTCGATGTGCTACAGAGAAGGGGGTCGTTTCTTTAGAAGCTCATTCGCCTCAACACATTTTTCCTCAATCAGCTTAAGGCGAGCTGCCACCTCACTTGTGGGGCAATTAGTGACAAGGCAATACCCTTCCACCCACGTCTTCTCGTTTTCCTGAGTGAACAGGCTTTCAAATATCTCAACCCAGTCACTATTAGGAACGCGCTCAAGCTCAAAAAACTTTAACACTCCACTCCCACGAAGTGTTCTATGCTCATCTAACCCTAAAATTTTCAAGACCAGATCCCCACTTGTTTTAGTGAGTATTTAATATCACTAGCCTGAGATTATTCCTATACCTCAAAAATGATAGGTCTTCGCAATTTTCATAGTCATGCGCTATGGGGGGAGCCGCTGTGTAATGCCTGCTATTTACTACCTGTCTGCTTGTCCCACTCTTCGCGAAACTTACCCGGGTTATCGCTGCCTTCTACTGACATAGCGCCTCTCGTGTTGCTACCAATAAAAAAACCGCCCGGAGGCGGTCAGTCTTCTTTCACAATTGCAGGCCGGATGTTGCAGCTCCTCAGCTGGTAATCGCCATAATCGGCCCTGAGCTCAATATCGATCTCATCAAAGAATCGGTCATAGAGCTGGTGGGCTGGCTCGTTCTGCAGCGCCTGGATGAAGTGGGTGCCGTGTACGAGCGATACGCTTTTCGTTGAGAACCGGAACTCTAACTGCCAGACGACCACCTTATTCGGATCCACATGCTGTTTCATATCCCCTCCGCTGTAATTAGTAGCGGTCAGGATAGGTCATTATATCGCCAATGAGTACAGTACTGGGGCCAGTTTTTGAGCCATGACACATTCCTCTGTCCTGTAAAAATGCTTTCCGGCTAAATCTCAGTGCAAAAATCATTGAAATCAGCATGCTTAGTATTGTAACGATTGTGCATTTGCACCCCTTAGAAACACTCTGGGTTTCCTGTTTCTAAGGGCTTTTTTTATTTCACTGCGTTATACCAGGCCTGCCAGCGGTACTTATCCAGCCGAAGTTGGCGCAGGCATTGCAATGTCTCGATGTCTGATTGCAGATCCGCGTCGCTGTCTGCGCCAGCATCACTTCCCTTGCACGGGGGCTGCATCAAATCCGCTGATGGAGTTGGCAGCGTCGATGGCACGCTGGCGCAGCTGCACAGCATCATCGTCAAACTGGCATACAGTACGATTCGGATCCTGGACATATTTCACCACGTCGCGGGTTATTGTTCGGTAGATAACTTTGGATTCTTCACTGGCCTGGGCGGCTTTCTGCTCGACAGGCTGAATAGCCTTTTCTGCTTTGGCGCGCTTATCGGCGGCCAGGGCGTTAATGTAGTCGGCGTGCGCGTACCAGCCATTACGGTAACGTAACTCGCCATAGCCAACACCAAGCAGCATGACCGCGAGAGCGATCAGCAGAACTGTTCGAATGCTAAAGGTCATTCTTCCCCTCCGCCAGGCACAAGCTTCGCTCCATCTCGCGCCGGTTCTGCAATCCTTTCCAGCGCATACCACCAGCGTAAACCCAGCGGCGCATCTCCTCACACGCTCCCTCATGATCGCCATGGTTGAGCTTACGCAGCAGCGTTGATTTCGAGAACGCGTCAGAGCCGACGTTGAACACAAAGCTATAGAGCGCGGCGCGCTGATACTCGTTTAGCGGCGCTTTGACCAGACTATCAACCGTTTTCTTGGCTGGCTGGAGGTCTTTCCACAGCAGATTGTCACACTCGCGATCGGTGTAGGTCTTCCCCTTCACGATATCCCGGCCTGTGTGGCCATCACAGATAGTCCATACTCCGGCCACGTCTTTATAGGCCACGTACTTGCGCCCTTCGACGCCATCCTGCCCGCCGAGGAACAGAGAGGCGATCAGCATTGCACCACCACCAGCGGCGGCGATGAGTTTGTTACGCAGGCGGCTGGTCATTGGCATTTAATCATCTCCGACTTTGACTGCGGGGCCGTACTTCTCCAGGGCTCTTACCTGGGCGTTCGTTACCTTGCGCTTGAAGTACCAGTTAACCAGGCCGGTGATGATGATCCCGGCAATACCCGCCAGCACACCGATCGCACTCCACTCATCCGGGCTGAACTTTGTCAGGATCCCGTTAACGATTGTGCCGCCAGAAGTGCCCAGGGCGACGCCGGTTACAAGTTTGCTCATATGAGACATGCTCTCACCTCCGATAGATTTCGGGGTGCTGTATGTAGTTAGAGGGTCAGGCTCTCCGGATGCTTAACGACAAAGCGATGATGGGAGTTTCCGGGAGCCTGAAATAGAAAAAGGCCGCCAAAGCGACCCTAATGAAGTGGTAATACAGAAACTTTCAAATTAAATCGGTTAAAGCCGATTAAGTGTTTCGGCCTGTACCCTTTGAAGTACTGCCTCTATCGAATCAGCCTGTATGATTTCAGAGAAAACACAGTCAGGATCATTAGTCATGTGTTTGGACTTCGCTCTCTTGGCTTCATCCCGCTCCGAAAACTCATCGGATACATTTAAATGTTTTCCTAATGGCACATTTTCCGGCTTGTATTGGTACACGTAATAGAATCCCATATCACCCCCTGTGATTTGACATCCTAGGAATATACCACCAAAAAGCAAAAACCCCGTCAAAGCGAGGTTTTAAATTTCAGTCGACAACCAAAGCTATGGCGACGATATCAGATTTAGTCAAAATGTAAGCTATTTAATTGACTTTTGCAATACCTTGCTGCGAATTAGCTGCTTTTTGTTGTGATCGTGTTCTTACTGTACACAAGAGGGAGTCGCTATCGAGCCCGGTAAATATTGAGCGCATATCACGCCAATAATCAACGTAGTTATGGCTCCAGTTATCAGGTTTCACTTCGCACAGCGCAGCGAGATCCTGATGTTGGTAAAGGTCACGCCCAGCCAGCTCAGCTTTGACATCTTGGGCAGCCAGCCAGATTAACGCTTTCAGTCTGCCCATCGTTTTGCCAGCTACTTTCCTGGTGCCCAGCTGCTCCACGAATTCCGCCCATGCCCACTGGGTGATCGCCACCTGGTTCTCCCAGCGCGTGTTTCCGCTGTAGTTCCAGAGTAGCCATGCCTTCTGATGCTCATCCAGCGACAGAACCGCCCGTCGCCACGATGAGGTGCAGTATTCAACAGGCTGAACCAGCGGGATGTGTGAACCTTTCGCGTGTGACTGCTTGCCGGGGATCGGCGGGTTATCCAGAGTAATCATCTTGCCGGTTATCTCATCCATCACGCGCGGCTTCTTCCGCTTAAACGTACCGGTGTCGAACTGGGCGTTCTCCAGCCAGGCCATCAACTGCCCTTTTGTCGCCCCGCTCAGATCTGCGGTCGCAACGATGAGCTGCTGACGTACAAATTCCAGGTCTTGAGTGATCATGCTGCAGCTCCTGCAATAAGGTAAATGCGTATAAAATTTCGAAGAATGCGGTAGTCCACCAGCACCGAACCCGGGCGGCGATAAATACGGAGACGCTGCCAGCGCATGCGGAGTGATTCGATAAATTCAGGCTTCACGCAGCCTCCTGCTGTTTCAGTTCTTTGAGTTTTGCGCGGTACTCATCGCGGATCCTGATGTAATCGTCGCGCTTCCATTTCGGTAGTTCGTGCGGCCCCATCAGGGCATCAAAGCGGGCCTGGCCGATTTTGGCGATCAGCGCCGGGCGGTATGCCGTCAGGTTGCCGGAAAGATGGTTGTTACACGGGGCGCACTGGCGATGGCAGTTGTCTTCGTTAAAGCGCAGCTCCGGGTTCGCGCCGGTCGTGCGGAAATGCCCGGCGTGATACTGCCCGTCATGGTGGCGGCCGCAGCTGATGCACGGAAGATGACGATCCCGGTACCGGATGAACTCGTTGAATGCCTGCTGGGCTTGCTTGACGAAGTGACTTAGTGGCTTAACAGCCTGGCGGCGTTCGGCATCCAGTGCCCTCTGCTTTTTGGCCTCTTCGCGCTGGCGCTGCTTCTCAGCCCGCATAGCCTCGGTACGTTTCTTTGCGGTCTGCTCTTTGGCTATGATGGTGGCGCACTCGTAGCAGCAGACCACCTGACCATCGCGCGCCGGGTGGAACCACTGGCGGCACTCTTTGTTTGCGCACTTACGGCGGGGTTTCTTAGCCATGCTCAACCCCACGCCTTGCTTTGCCATACCCGGCTCGGGCGCGGCGGCTTATTGCTTTCCGGCAGCAGGGCGCTGACAGTCCATGTGACGTGATCAGGGTTGAGGCTGCGCTCAACTTTGACGCCCCGGCGCCGGTATTGCGCCAGCAGCTCTTCCGCCTGCGCCGTGGTGCAGTCGACGTGGTAGAACCAGGTCTCTTTCATCGCCATTACCCCGCATAGCTCAGCAGCTGTGCGGCGGCGTTTTCGGCCTCCGCCTGGCTGCGGAATGCGCGGCAGAGGATCCAGCGCCACAGTACGTCGAGCGCTGCGCGATAGAGCTGCTGGAACTCGGGCTCGTCCATGTTGGCAAAGGCAATGCTTCTGGGGTGTTTGCGGAGGGTACCGTCAGGCAGCTGGATGGCATCGTAATGGCCGGCTTCAACGATCACCCACGACCGATAGGCATCAAAGGATTTGCAGAGGCTGATACTACCGGCGCGCTTATCAGCAATGCGCGCCAGGTACTGCTCAGCGGCATCCAGCAGCGCGCCTTCGCTACCACCGAACGTGGCCAGGAATTTGGCATAGCCAGTAACCAGCCTGCGCTCATTTGAGGAGATCGCTCCACCAGTAGGTTCCCAGTATTCGAAGCCGAGATTCAGCAGTGCGAAAAATTTTCGGTGGAAGGCCGGGTTACGCAGCTGGCGGAAGTCCGCCTCGAGTACCGCGCCCAGCTTACATTTTGATTGCAGAAAATCGCTGGTCTCCGGCGTGGCGGGGATCAGGATTCCTGAGGACTGCTTGATGAGTTGTAGTTGCTGCGCCATGGTGTTCACTCCGTGGCGCTGCGATGCTCCGATGCCGTTGTTCAGGCGACAATATGATTATGTCAGTGAGTTATTGTTCCGGTCAAACGATCCGGCTGCTTTTGCTAACTCAATAAAATCCTCGAGTGAAAGGAGGTGTTGATTAGGACGCACTTTCTCAAGCCCGGTTACCCTCCCGTCTTCATACGTGACAAGGTACTTACCGCCCTGCTGCTTGATGATGTTAACCGCCTCAGCGATGTCCAAATCCACAACTAACCCCCTTAGCGCCTAGACGCTTCAATTCACTATGACTAACCAGTTTTGGCTGTTCACCTTCTGTATGCGAACCACCTTAGCAGATCGGGTAAATTCTCTAATAACCTGCGCGGCAGAAAGTTTGAATTATATCCTGGCACTGCAACCATAGGTAACTTGTACTGTTTTTATATACAGTATTTTATAAAATGTTTTTGTGCAACCAAAAATAAGTAAATGATTTATAAGGTCAAATTTTAATCTTAATGAAGAATATTACTTGTACGTTTAGCTGAAACTACGGACGAGGTGGGGAGTGTAAGTGCTCTCGCGGCAAGTGCCGCCAATGAAGGGAGATAAAAGGGTTAGCGACTTTTTGCTTACATCGAACAAAACGGTGCAGTGCGGAGCCTCTGCCGATGCCAATTGTATGCTACGCCACGCGTAATATCGTAACTGCTCAAATAAGTCATCCCGCAGATTTTTGCGGCTGTTAAAGGAGTACTGATACGTTGATCACTAACATGGCAAGCCACATTTTGTACTCAAAGTTGGGCGAAGCAATGTTACGTTTATTTCTACACGTTCATCCAGAGCTTTGTAGGCTATTTAACAGTCAGGCTACCCACAGCGACTGCATTGAGAGATCAGCTCGGTCGGAGAACGGGCACTTGGATCAATGATAATTCCAGAGAAAAATCCATTTTATGGCTCTAAAAACCTTTACGACGAGCATAAATTTTTTCTGAAATCGCCGCAAATTTGATTTTCAAGGCCCACGAAAAAGACATTTTTCTCGTTTTTAGTTGCATTTCGCTATCTTAAATCACAGTAAGATTTTTTTTCAAGTACATTGACTTTCCTGTAGCCTTTATCGTTCGCGGACTTAGCGATTATTACCTTTCCGCAACCGCAATTTAACCTCAAAATCAACTCTTGTACTGAAAAGAATCCAGACTAGAATACTAATCAAACAGCAAGATGTAGGCATCACAAGCTTTCAGCGGGGCTAGATATAGTCCTTCATTACCTTCAAGCCAAAATAAAAAGGCCCGGGTGATGAACCCGGGCCTTCCAATTGGTAGATGAGTTCGCACCTCATCTACCGAGCCGAATGTACCTAGCAGCTGAGTTAAGCTTAACGACATGTAGTCGAACCTTCAATTTTTTTTAGGCATCAAACTGTTTTGTTTTTGATTTTGTAAGAGTTTTAGTCAGCCTTGGTTTTTGGTGATGCTTGAACTTGCACCCCAACCATATTCAGGCCGAATGTATCTAGCAGCTAACTCAGATACAACATCTGCAAGGGCGAATCCATGGGTGCTTGCAGTGAGGCGTGAATCAGAAAGGTCAAAGCAAAATGTTGCTTCTTTTCTTAAAACTGGCACGCCCGGTAACGGTCATTATCATGATCGTACTGGAGTACCTGGAAAGCCGTAACCATTAATTTGGATTTTTTGGCTTACAGGTAATGTAATTGAAGGAAGCCCGGCTATTGTGGGCTTCCTTTTTAAGGAATTAAGCAGCCTTATCTTTCACTACACACATTTCCGGCAGATTTGCACGCACCAGCGCCTCAGCGAACGGCGGCGGTACCGCGTTGCCGCAACGCGCAACCTGTTTGTCTTTGGCGTAGCGGGTGCCCATGTAGTCGCGGTCGATGATGTACCACTCCGGGAAGCCCTGAGCACGATACAACTCCGCAGGCTGCAGCATGCGCATGCCGATATCAACTATGCGGTAAACCACGCCGCTGATCGTCACCAGGCCGTCGCAGTTCGCGCCGCAATATTTCTGCAGGAACGTTAGCGTTTGATCTGCGCGCTGCTGGTCGTAGGCCTCAACCGCCAAGGTGGTTTTAACCTCCCCTACATGCAGGCCGCCCGCAGTTAACCCTGGTGCTGGCGCGTCAACTACCCGGCCATCCTTGCAGGTACCGCGTAGCATCACCAGGTGCGAGGTCAGCAGGCCATGATGATCGGTAGTGGTGACCGTGTGGGCCGGTTCGTCCAGCGCCACGCCTGCGCCCTGGTAGTTCCCACCGAAGTGCTTAACCAGATTCGCCGCCACCAGCCCAAACTTTCCGCCACCGGCGACAACGGTACCCATTGGCTTATGCAGGCCGGGCACACGCGGATCCTGCCCCGGACGCTCGCCATAACCCATCTGGATCAGGGTCGGCGTTACAAGCTGCGATTTGCCGCCGCCGCCCGCAGTAACCGTAGCGCTCGGCTCGTCCGCGCGGTGGCCGACGCTTGCACCGAACTGGCGGGAGACAAACGGCGCGAGTGCCGCCTCAACCAGTCCCCGCGCGTGGCCATTGCCGCCCGGTCGCGCCGACGTGCCAGCGGTTATGGTTGGCACCGGATCTGTAACTGCCTGCCCCGTTGCACCGGTACGGAACTTTGTCAGATGCGGAACCGCGATGGCATAGCCGTGCGTTTTAGTGATTGTCTGCAGCGGCTCCGCCAGTGCCTGGCCCCGGAAGCAGTCGTATTTGCCTTTCGTGGTAGTGTGGTTGCACTTCACGATAAACGGCGAGGCGCTATCCAGCACGAACCGCTGAATGCCCCGGGCGATGCGCCGGAGGGTATTTTCTGCCAAGGCCTTTTTGCGGTCGAATATGGACGGCGCAGGGATAGACCAGTCAATGCACTCCGCCGCAGTCCGCCAGGGCTTAAGCTTGCCACTTTGCACCGCTGCCGTTTTCGGATCCCCATGTGTCGGCTCTGGCCAGACGATAGGCTTCCCGTCTCTGCGCATAACGACAAACAGCCGTTTGCGAATAGTAGGCGCGCCATAATCGCATGCCCTGAGTTCACGAAACTCGACAACGTATCTCAGCCCCTTGATCAGCCGTGCCGCATCCTCACTATCCAGCGGGATATTTAAGAACTCACAGCATTCGGCCAGGGCAGGATGATTTGGATCAATACCAGTAGTCAGCATGCCGATAAACGCCTGGAAGGTTTCACCAATCCTGGCAGGATCCGGTCGCATCTCTCCAGCAAGCAGCGGCCCCCAGGTCTTGAACTCCTCGACATTCTCTAATTTCATGACGCGCGGCTCTACATCAAGCCCCCAACGCAAAACAACCCAGGCGAGACCACGGATGGCTTTCTCTACGGGTTTCGCGCCTTTTGCCTTGGAGAAGTGCCTGCAATCTGGGCTAAACCATGCAAGCGCTACCGGGCGGCCGGAGGTCGCTACTTTTGGCTTTACCTCGTACACGCTCTCGCAGTAATGCAGCGTGTCCGGGTGGTTGGTGCTGTGCATGGCCACTGCGTTGGGGTCATGGTTAATCGCAATATCCACGCTGCGACCGATAGCCAGCTCGATCCCGGTGCTGGCCCCGCCGCCCCCGGCAAAGTTATCAACGATGATTTCCTGTAAATTCACGCGTATTTCTCCATGGCAGTGGCCAGCGAACGGGCGGCGGTGATGATCGATGGCACCGGCATTTTTTCGAGCCACATCCGGTTGATGTGATGCTTCAGGCGGCGCTGGTGGTGCGCCGGGAGATCCCCGGCGCTTTCAACCTGTGCGTAAACCAGTCCAACCTCTGCTGGCCAGACTGTTTCCGGCACGTTTACCAGCAGCAGGCGCTCCAGCTCTATAATGCGGCTGGTGGCGTATTGCAGAAGTGGATCCATCACACTTCCTCGCCCGGCGCAGCGGCAAGCATGGCCTGATATCTGGCTTTGAGCGCTCGTTCTGTCCACCCTTCAACGAGGCACATTTCGGCCAACATTTCGGGTGTAGGTTCAAGCGGTACAAGCCTCCATCCTTCTGGTTTAGCTTGCGCTTTCAGCTCGTTAACCGCTGCTGATGTCGCTGGCTGCCGCAATACCTCCAGTGCGTCATACAGTAGCGCGGAGGCCGGGTTCAGCGATTTGTGCACAGGCTTAATGCCGCTGGCGCTGTACTGCCAGATCAGCTGACCGATGATCTCGGCGCGGGCCACGCTTTCCGTCGTCAGTGCATCGCACTGCTTCGTCTTTTCGCGCAGCGCAGCCGTTGTGCAATCAAGCCGTTCGGCCAGGCGAGACATCATTTTGGCGATGTCGATGATCGGCGTGTCGCTGCTCAGTGCTTTTGCAAATTCATGACCAACGGCCACCAGCTCTTTGTTATTCAGTGATTCACTCATGCCCGCGCACTCCCAAAAATTTTATGAATTTCGTAGCCCTGCCAGTTCTGGCGGCATACGTCGGCCACCGACGGCGCTGTTGTTTGCTGCTGCTTCGGCTGTTTGATTTTTCCCTGCCAGCGCTGCACCAGCTGGTATTCCGGATGTTTCGGTTTGCCTATGTTTTTGACGATCCCGGCCATACCCAGGCGTTTGAGACGGTCGTAAGCCTCACGGATGTCGCAGCCGAGCAGCTTACGGATCTGGCGGGGCGTTGCCGGTCCGTTTGCCTCGATGAACTCTACGATGGCCTTTTGCTTCGGTTTTAAGCGATTGCTCATAGCCACCTCACTTCGCGATGCGCAGATGGCTGACGTTTTTGCGATAACTCGCCCAGCCGAAATTGACCCAGATACCACCGTCCATCTGAAGGCGGTCCATAACGCGCGCCCCCAGGGTGGTAACGAGCTCGCCGTGGTTCAGGTTGGTCAGGATGCCGACTGGCCGCATGGATGATAGACGGCGGTCGATCACCTGGTTGATGATCACCTTCTCGCCGCTGGAGCCACGCTGAATACCGACTTCGTCCAGTATCAGGAGATCGACGTTGCAGAGGTCGTTAAGCAACGAAGCCTCAGACTGACCGTCGTCATAGCACTCGCGGACCCGGAGCATCAGGTCAGGTATGGTCACAACCAGAACGGAGTGGCCAGCGGCCAGCAGGTGGTTGCCGATTGCTGCTGCAAGATGATTCTTTCCGGTACCCGGCGCGCCGCTGAACACGAAGCTTGCGAATCCGCTGCCGCCAAAGTTCTGGGCGTAGCTTTTCGCCAGACTGTACGCCTGACGCTGCTCCGGGCACGACACTTCGTAGTTTGCAAACGAGCAGCTGCGGTGCAGGGCCTGGATTCCGGCTCGACCAAAAATCTTCTCTGACCGTGCGCGCTGGTTCATCCTGTCGATTTCCTCGGAGCGTTTTCGGCCTTCGGATTCCTGCCATGCCTGCCACTCCTGGGCATTGCTGAATTTCGGCTGCACGTTAGCCGGAATGATTTTTTTCAGACGCTCAAGGGCGCTGCCAGTGCCAATAATATTTTTCACGCTTACCCCCTGAACCCGTCTGGAATGTCACTACCCGGCTGAGAAATTTGATTCACATCCCGGCCCGTCTTGCGACCACTGAGGCCGAATTTTGGCTTGAACAAGCCCTGGTACCCGTTAGCGATGCTGGCGTTGATTACGTCCACCGGATCGTGTCCCTCGTCCAGGCACTGCTTCAGCAGGCTGAAAGCTTTGTTGACGGTCAGCTCGGTTTTGATGGGCTTACCAGACTGGCGGCGATATGCGACCCACTCATTCCAGGTTGTCGCATTCAGCCACTCAGGCACAGGGATGCTCAGAGGATCAAACTTCCCATTCCCCCCTGGGGGACTATAGGGGGTTAGATCTTTTATATTTGTCTTTGAAAGAATGTCTTTGGTGTTCCCTGTTTTCGGGGATACCTTTCCCTGTTTTCGGGGATAACCATCCCCGTTTTCAGGGATGGTTTGAGGGGTATTTTTACCATCCCCGTTTTCAGGGATAGCTGTCCCTGTTTTCAGGGATGCTGTTCCCTGATTTTGGGGATGGTTATCCCTGTTTTCAGGGATGGAAATCACCCATGTGCCAGCTTCAGCACGCGGAAAATCCGCCGGGCACTTCATGCATTTTGGCTTGGTATAAGCCCACTTATCCAGACTGGTATTAATCCCGATGTATCTGGTTTGCCCGATCCGGCGCAGGATAATAATGTTCCGGTAGGCGAGGTTCAGCACTGCTTCAGAGACATGCTTCACCTTGAGCGTCGTTTTGTCTGCGATAAGGCTGTTGGCGATACGGTCGGATTTTTTCGACCAGCCATACGTCAGACGAACGATAGCGTTCAGCACCCGGAACTCACGACCCGATAACTCGACGATACATAAGGCGTCCTGGATCTGATTGGCTAAACGCAGATAGCCTTTATCCAGATCAGCCATGCGACTCTCCTGTTGCGCCGGTGCTGGCGCAGGAAATTTGTATATTTCAGCGGTATTTGACATACTGTTCTCCGCAATTACTCCCTGTTTTTGCACCCGAAAGCCGTTGCTGTTCCACCAGCGCGGCTTTCACCATTTTCAGGCCTGTCATATTGCCCCCAGCATCGTCGTTACCATCGCCATCAGCGGTCCGGCCAGATCCGGCTCAAGCCTGAAAAGCGCGGCTATTCCTTCACTCATTTCCTTCAGCTTCTGATGTCTGGGTGCATCCAGCAGCACCGCGCGCTTTGCCTCGGCAACCTCCTTTTCGGCTTGCGCCAGGCGCGTCAGCTTGCAGTCTCCGCCCACCAGCGCGCCGCGATGCTCCAGCGGAAGAACGGCCAGAATTGCGGGCGTCAGCTGGCGAACCCGATCCCGGCAGTCTTCGGTATCGAAACGGTTATCGAGCCAGCGGAATAACTTCTGCCGGGCGCGGCTAATATCTTCCGAAAACTCGATACCCTGGCCGCCGCAGCTGCGCCATTGATCCACGATATGTGCGGTAACGACGTCCTGCCCCGCTGCCGCTGCCCAGGCGCGAACGGCGTCGCGCATATCGACAGGTTTCGGCTCTTTGACTTGAGAGCGATTTATCATCGCTGACTGTGAAAAAGATGTACTCTGTTGAAAAGTAAGTATTTGCATTTGCTATGCCTTATTTAGGTTTATGTTGGCAGATGCACCAATAGAGCGTGGGTTATATTCAGGCCATATGTGCACCCACTCTGTTGGCAGACAGTCCGCCCGCGTGACCATGCCGCCAGTAAATCTTTCAATTTCTATCGCACGTTTAGGCGAAATAGGTGATGCGTTTGAGGCCATCTGGGACAGGAACGACATGGATATACCCAGCTTTTCGGCTAGCCATTTGGCGTTGCCCCGCTGTTGGGATAGGTAATCTTTAAGCTGCATATAGCCTCCTAGTAAGGTGTGGGATGAGTTTACTAATCACTAAACACAATAGTCAAGTATTTGCTTGTTTAGAAATTACTAATCAAAATGCGAGCATGACCACAGCAGAAATCCGAAGACGACGCCTGAAGGCTTGGTTTGCCGATAAGGCTCTACCAGAAAAAGAGAAAAGCTATTTATCCCAGTTGATAAATGGCAAGAGCTCCTTTGGAGAAAGGGCAGCCAGAAGGATCGAGCATGACTACAATATGCCTTCCGGTTACTTGGATGTTGACGATGACCATCCAGACAAGGCACAAAACGAGCTAGTTCTTACTGCTGATGAGACAAAATTGATTAAGTTCTTTAGAGGGTTTCCTGATTCTGCCAAGCGGGAAATGCTTATTGAATTTGAGTCTAAATTTGACAAGTTCAACGAGCTTTTCAAAGAGCTATTAGCTTCGCGTAAGTAAATACCCTGCCTCAAGCCGCCTACAAGGCGGTTTTTTTATGCCTGTAATCCAGCCCAGCATGCCTAACTCTAAAAAAACCTTCGCGCAAATAACGGTTTAGCTCAAACTCAACGAAAAAGTTTACCAAAGACTTTACATAATGGTTTAGTAATGAGTAAACTCATTCCATCAACAACGCGCTGCGTTGCTCCGATAAACGTTCCGCCAGCCGGGCGATAACGGCAGAGGATGAGATGGCAACTACCAATCAGGCAGTACCTAACAGCGGGAAAGCAGTAGCGATGCGCAACAGCCGCACCGGCGCAGCTTGGCTCGTCTCGTTTAATCATATTGAAGGCATGTACTGGCACGAGCCGCAGGGCAACCTGCGCCATATCCGCCAGCCGTTCGCCGCCCCCAGCATTCAGCCGCATCTGGTACCGGCGGGGACGGTTCACTCATGAAAATGAACACTATCTCTATGGCAAGGCTGAAATCAGTTCTTCGCTATGACCCTGCTACCGGGCATTTCACCAGAGCGGTAAAGGTGAATAATTTTGAAATTGGCTCTGTCGCTGGTCGCTTAACACACAAGGGCTATATCGAGATAAAAATCGATGGGGTCGCTTATCAGGCTCATCGACTTGCATGGTTTTATTCGTACGGAGAGTGGCCGCCACAGTTTGTGGATCATAAAAACGGTAACCGTGCTGACAACCGTCTTGAAAATATCAGGTTGGCTTCACCTTCCGAGAATGGGCAGAACCAGGCATTACGATCCGATAACACCAGCGGTATTAAGGGCGTGACCTGGTGTAAACGAGAGCAGTCCTGGCGCGTGGCCGGCTGTGTAAATGGCTATCAAAGCCTGGTTGGAAGCTTTAAGGATTTAGAGCTTGCCGAGCTGGTGAGTATTGAGTTCAGAAATAAATATCACGGCTCGTTCGCTAATCATGGAGCTCACCAATGAATACGTTATTCGCGCTTGTGCTGACCGTAGGCATGACCAACGGCGATTTTCAGGATGCGGTGCTTGGTGTGTATGAAAACGAGAGGCAGTGTGAAGCGGCGGCCGTTGAGCAGCAGGTGGCAGGCAACTGTTATCCGGTGGAACGAATTGTCCGCGCCGATGAAGTGCCGGCCGGTACCACTGTCCATTTATGAGGAGTTGATGATGTGTAACTCGACCAAATGCGCGTACTGCCGCCAGCCGATTGAGCAAGGCAAGGAAGTAAAAAACGTATTGCTCTTCATTCGCGGCGCGCAGCTGGACCGCGAGCAACGCGATTACTGTTCTGTTCGCTGTGCTTCGTACGACCAGATGGCCCACGAAAGCTAACGTAAACCCGCGCAAGGCGGGATCTACGTCCGGTGCCACCGACCAAAGTACACCGGAATTTTTACCAAACCAAAACAACACCCAATGGGCGCTATCTATGGCCCGGGGATCTTACATCCAAAAATGAGGATCTGACATGGAATTTTTCTACTTAATCAAGGCAACGCAGAAGTCGGGGAAACCTGACGGCGTTATCTGGTTTAGTGCCAAAACCGAAGCACGCGCCGCCCTGACGCTCGACGTTGAGCTGGAAGAAGCTGGCATCGAAACTGGCCGCGGTAAGGACTACGTCAAGCCTGTGCGTACTGATTTCCCGGTGTTCAATGACCTGCCGGAAGAAAGCACCATCGATTACACCTGGTGCGAACGCTATACCCTGGCTGAAGACCAGCGCACCTGGAACGTGATCCCCGGCGCCGCATCGCAGGATGAAACCACCCTCTCCCCGGTGACCACCAGCGATGCGGATCTCCCTGCCGCGCCGGTAACCGCCACTGATTCCGCAAACGCCGGCAGCACCTCCCTGCTTGAAAATCGTACCCCGGCTGTCCGCTTCGCCGTGCATCTGTTGGGTGAAAAATACCTTTCGGAGATCAGCCAGGAGCAGCAGATTGTCGCCAACGAACTGGCAGCTGATGAAGAGAATGTTTACTTCCAGAGCCTGCTGCAGGCTAAAAATGACGTTCCTGAAATTGCCGAACTCAGCCTTCACGCTGAGTGGAAACTGGTGCAGGCCGTTAAAGACGTTTTCCCGCAGGATAAAGAACACGAACCCGCGCGGCTGTCAGCTTTCATGTCAAGCTGGATTACAGCCGAAGCAGGCGATCGCAACCAACTGGTTGAGGACTGGCTCAGCGGCAAGCTGCCCGCCCATGAACTCGCCGACACCAGCGAACCTGGTGAGGGTGAATATGTCTCTGATGAAGACGTTGTGCAGGAAGGTTCAGCCGTAGAAGCTACCCAGGTCCATGCTCTCGTACAGGCATTTCGTGAAAAAGACATGACCGAGCTGCACGCCGTCCCTACGCTGCCGTTCCGTCACCGTCTCCTCGCACAGTTTATCACCGAGAAAGAGTACGCGTACCACATCGACAACGAGCAGCTGACCACCGTTCGGCAGCTGGAAATGGACACCGATAACTCCTACGTGCAAAACCTGCTGCTGGCCGCAGAGAATGTCGAAGGAATGAAAAAGCTCCGTGACTTCGAATTCTGGAGGCTCACCGACGCTGTTAAGCGTGTGTTCCCAGCCGACAAAGCGACGCCTGATTTATCCCTGATGCTCCAGTTCATGAAGGCCTGGAAAACGACGGACTATATCGATCGTGGCCTGCTCACTAAGGAATGGATCAATGGTAACCGGGTATCAACCATTCAGCGCACGGACACAGGCACGAACGCCGGCGGAAATACCACCGATCGTAACCCGGACATGAAACACACTCTCGACACTCTCGATATTGAAATCGCGGCCGCCCTGCTGCCTATGGATTACAACATCTACGAGATCCCGGGCGGCGTGCTGCGCCGGGCGAAAGAAATCATCACCAATAAAGAAGAGCCCTGGAATTCGTGGAGTGCCCAGCTGCGCAAGACGCCTGGCGTACTCGATTTTTCACGCGCAGCCATTTTCGTCCTGATCCGCAATGCGCCTGAAGGCATCCATAACGAGACTCCGAAGCTGATTAGCTATATCGCGCAGAACGGCAAAGAAGTGGCGTTCATCCCTGATACAGGGAATGACGACAGCGAGGCACGCTGGCAGGCCATTGAGTCGATGCTGATCACCCCTACTGCTGCACCAGCTGAAGAGCCTGCATCTGAAGAAGTCGACAGCCAACTGGCGGATACGAACCACGTTATGCCGAAGTGGGTAAAAACCGAAGAGCAGCAGATTGTAGAAGAGCCAGGTAACAAAGTTCACAACTTACCGAAGTGGGCGGCAACTGCTGATGTTCAGCCTACGGTTGAGATCCTGGGCGGCGGCATGTTCTCCATCGATGGCCTGCTGGGTGAAAAAGCAAACCCGGTCATCAATACCCCCTCAAATGAAGTCGCAAAACAAGAAGTGGAGATCGTTGGCAATGTGCAGATGGAAGAGACTGACCCTGGCAAAGTCGAAGCTGGTGCTGAAGTACCAGCGGTCGAAGGTGCTGATGCAGCTGCTGGGCAAGCAGGCGGTGTGAGCCCGGCGGAGATCCTCGCCGCCGCTGCCCCGGAACTGGCGAGCAACGTTGCCGCCGAGCTGGACCAGAATATCGAACCTCTGAACCAGGATGAGCCGGAATTACCTCAAACCGAACCAGAAACGCCAGTAATCGAACCAGAAGTGGATATTCCCGAGCCAGAGGCCGCCGCGAAGGAATGGCCAGCGTATTTCGAGCCGGGCCGTTATGAGGGTCTGCCGAACGACGTTTACCACGCCGCGAATGGCATCAGCAGCACGATGGTAAAAGATGCCCGCGTCTCCCTGATGTATTTCGAAGCGCGCCACGTCACCAAGACCATAGCGCGCGAACGCTCCAAAGTCCTGGATATGGGGAATCTGGTGCATGCGCTGGCGCTGCAGCCGGAAACACTGGCCGCAGAGTTCAGCATCGAGCCGGAGATCCCGGAAGGTGCGCTCACTACCACGGCGACAATCCGCGCCTGCATCGACGAGTACAACGCCAGTCTGCCGCCGCAGCTGAGCGCTGACGATATCAAAGCGCTGCTGGAGGCTCATAACGCCACTTTGCCCGCTCCGCTGCCGCTGGGCGCAGCCGTAGACGAAACTGCAGAGAGCTATATGGCGCTGCCGGAGGATTTCCAGCGCATCGAGGCCGATAAGAAGCAGACCGCTGCAGCTATGAAGGCCTGCATCAAAGAGTACAACGCCACCCTGCCCGCGCCGGTGAAAACTACCGGAAGCCGCGACTCGCTGTTGGAGCAGCTGGCGATCGTCAACCCTGACCTGGTTGCGCAGGAGGCACAGAAGCCCGCGCCGCTGAAAGTGTCCGGTACCAAAGCCGACATGATTCAGGCGCTCAAGGCGGTCCGCCCGGATGCCGTATTCGCCGACGAGCTGCTGGACGCCTGGCGCGAAAACCCGGAAGGCAAGGTGCTGGTGACCAGCCAGCAGCTGGAAACCGCACTGGCCATCCAGAAAGCGCTGCTGGCGCACCCGACCGCTGGCATGCTGCTGACGCACCCGAACCGCGCCGTAGAGACCAGCTATTTCGGCATTGACGAAGAGACAGGCCTCGAAATCCGCGTGCGCCCGGATGTGGAAATTGACATCGATGCGGTGCGTATCGGCGCTGACCTGAAAACTATCAGCATGTGGAACGTTAAGCAGTCCGGCCTGCGCGCCCGTCTGCACCGGGAAATCATCGATCGCGATTATCACCTCAGCGCGGCCATGTACATGAGCGCCGCGGCGCTGGACCAGTTCTTCTGGATCTTCGTCAACAAAGACGAGGGCTACCACTGGATCGCCATCGTCGAAGCCAGCGAAGAGCTGATTGAGCTGGGCATGCTCGAGTATCACCAGACGATGAACCGCATCGCAAACGCGTTCGACACTGGCGTGTGGCCAGCGCCAATCACCGAAGACTACACCGACGAACTGAACGACTTCGACCTGCGCCGCCTTGAAGCGCTGCGTACTCAGGCATAAGGGGAATGACGATGGAAAACACCAATATCATCACAGCAGAACAGCAGGCACCGAACACCATTTCTGCCAGCAACGCTATTTTCAATGTGCAGGCGCTGAGCCAGCTTACTGCCTTTGCCAATCTGATGGCTGACTCTCAGGTTACCGTACCGGCTCACCTGGTAGGCAAGCCCGCCGACTGTATGGCGATTGTTATGCAGGCCATGCAATGGGGTATGAATCCCTATGCGATCGCGCAAAAGACACATCTGGTTAATGGTGTGCTGGGGTATGAAGCCCAGCTGGTTAATGCAGTGATTGCCAGCTCAAACGCTATTCATGGTCGCTTTCATTACCGCTACGGCGGTGAATGGGAACGCTGCACCAGAACGAGTGAAGTGACCAAAGAGAAAACCGGTAAGAACGGGAAATATACGGTTACCGAGCGCGTGCGCGGCTGGAGTGATGAGGATGAAAGTGGCCTGTTTATCCAGGTCGGGGCGATCCTGAGAGGTGAAAGCGAAATCACCTGGGGCGAACCGCTGTACCTTTCCGGCATCGTGACGCGTAATTCCCCACTGTGGGTTTCCAACCCGAAGCAGCAGATAGCCTATCTCGGGGTGAAATACTGGGCGCGACTGTATTGTCCGCATGTGATCCTAGGCGTTTACACGCCTGATGAAGTTGAGCAGCGTACCGAGCGGGAAATCAATCCTGCACCCGCCCAGCGCGTGAGCCTGGCTGATATCAAAGGTGACGGCGTAACAACCACTCACAGCGCGCAAGAGTCCACTGCAAACATCGATGCTCTGGCTGATGAATTGCGGGATCGCATTGAAGCGGCTCAGGACGTCGACAACGCCAAAGCAGTACGGGTGGATATCGAAGCGGCCAAAACTACTCTCGGTTCGGCCCTGTTCACTGAGCTGAAAAACAAAGCCGTGAAGCGCTACTACCTGGTTGATGCCCGTAACAAGGTGGAGGCGGCGATCAACTCCCTGCCCCAGCCCGGCGAGCCAGGTGCTGAAGAACAATTTGCTAAAGCCGAGCAGACACTGGCGGCGGCGAAGCGTCACCTGGGCGACGAGCTGTATGACCAGTTCGCCATTACCCTGGACGATATGAAGCCGGAATACGCGGCCTGATGGAGGCGGGAGGGGAAACCCTCCCGGTAACGAGATGAACGAGAAACAATCCCGCTGGAGCGATGAAGAGCTGAAGCTACTGCTGATGCACAGCAACCAGCAAATCTCAGAGCTGACCGGCCGGTCGCTGACCGAAGTGGCGGATCGCCGGCTGCTTGCGAATATCGAGCGGAACTGCTGGGACGTATTTGATCCGGAGGGTGCTGAGTGAGGCTAATCAACCGAAGCAAGAAGGATTCTCCGCTGGCCCGCCGGGCATGCGATGCCGCGCTGGCCCGTCATGTTGAGCGGTTCGGCGATTACGCCAGCCGAGCCACCAGCAGCAAATATACCGTTCAGGTGGATGGGGCAAAGATAACAGTTGAGATCGAGAACCGCAGCGCCAGCTATGTGGCCACGGCGATTACCGGCGCGCGACGTCTGCGCGCCCTCGCTGGCCGGATGTCTTGATATCGAAATATCATCAACGCGCGATCAGCATAGTTATACTCGTGCTGATCGCCAGGTACTTCATATGGCACAAATAATTTTCAATGAAGAATGGGTTGTTGAATCTCGCTTAGTCGAGAGAACCGGCCTCACCCCTCGCCAGATTAAAAGCTATCGTGCAGGTGCATGGGTAGAGGGTGTCCATTTTAAACGTTTACCTCAGTCAGCAGAGGCCAGTAAGGACCGTGCAGTCGTTTGGTATAACTTCCCAAAAATTAACCAGCTTGTTCAGGATGCATGATGCCCGCTTTGCCGACAGGTGTAGAAATTCATAATGGAAAACTACGGATATGGTTTCTCTATCGTGGGAAGCGGTGCCGGGAAACCTTAAAAGGTTGGACAGTTAATAACGCCAATATCAAAAAGGCAGGTAACCTACGCGCGTTAATAAGCGGTGAGATCCAGCTGGGTACATTCGACTACCAACAGCGATTCCCTGAGTCAAAGCTGCGCCCGGGCGAGGCAACCACCCAGAGCATCAAGAACTTCGGTGAGCTCTGCACTCTGTTTCTGTCAGTAAAAGAGATAGAGATATCAGCCGCCAGCTTTCAGAACCTGACATCCATCATCAATACGCTAAAGCGTATAGTTGGTGCTGGCACGCCGCTTGAGGATATCCAGCACAGTGACATTTTGAACTATCGACGTGAGCTTCTGTATGGCTCGGTCAAGAACTATAAGGCACCGTGGCTGAATAAAGACGGCCGCGCAGTGAATACCGTAAATTCGCGCATAAGCGCCCTATGCTCAATGCTGCGATTTGCTCATCAGAGTCGGTTTATTTCACATGCGCCTTACGAAAACGTAAAGCCATTAAAGAAGAGCCGGAACCTACCGGATCCACTGCTACACGATGAGTTTCAGCGCTTTCTCTCCGTACTTACAGATTTCCATGCGCGCATCTGGCGCTTAGCGGTCTTTACGGGGTTACGGCATGGTGAGATATGTGCGCTCGCATGGGAAGATGTGGATCTGGTTAAAGGGACAATTAATGTCAGCCGCAATATCACAAACAAAGGCTTATTCGTCCCGCCGAAAACAGCCGCGGGAGAGCGTACCATTACCCTGCTTAAACCCGCATTGATTGCACTTAAAGAGCAGTTTGAGCTGACTGGCAATACGGAGCAAACTGATATAATTTTTCACTACAGGGAACTGGGTAAGATAGAGAAGCAGTCGCTAACGTTTGTGTTCCGACCTAAAGCACAATCGAGAAGCAAAGCTGGCTTTTATTCAAAACGGTCTATCTCATACAGCTGGGAGCGAGGACTGGAAAAGGCCGACATCCGATACCGCCATCCCTACCAGTCCAGG
This sequence comes from Pseudescherichia sp., assembly GCF_032052675.1. Classification (NCBI taxonomy): domain Bacteria; kingdom Pseudomonadati; phylum Pseudomonadota; class Gammaproteobacteria; order Enterobacterales; family Enterobacteriaceae; genus Pseudescherichia; species Pseudescherichia sp. Next base: position 186,335 of record NZ_DAMBWA010000005.1, on the reverse strand, counting down.
CACACTTATGCGTGCTGGTCGCTTTCTGCTGGCGCAAACCCAGCATTCATAGCAAGCCAAATGGGGCATGAAAACGCGCGAATGGTTTACACCGTTTACTCTAAATGGATTGGCGACATGGACGATGATCAGGTAGGTCTGCTGGATCGGAAATTTAAGGCAATGTCCCTATAGTGCCCCCAAGATGATAAAGTTTTTATTATTTCCCATTAAAATCAGCAGCTTGATAGTAGTAAGTATAATTAATGCCTATTTATGCGATTAGGAAAGAAACATCTAAAATATTGCAGAGGCGAGTGATGATTTATCTGAAATTGATTAAAAGAGTGCTAAGGTGGGTTTCCACTCAACGGGCCGGAGGGGTCATCCCCAATCTGAAATTTAAGTGCCCCGTCTGCAACGGTTCTAAGTTTATCTTCACAACCTTTTGCCCTGACAAACATTATCCCCACGGAGCCGTCTGTTCCGTTTGCGGAGTCAAACTTACCGCCAAAACAACCATCCCGAAAAGGCGTCGATGGAAAAAAGTTGCTTGAATCAGGCCTCATGTGAGGCCTGTTAAACGACAGCTTTTATCTAAGCATCAAAGATAGAGGGAGGCTTCGCCCATAGGACGGGTTTTAAAGCGGCGGTGGATCCACAGATACTGTTCAGGAGCGCGCATAATCTCCCGCTCGATCACCCGGTTCATATAGCTGGCCGCTTCGAACTCATTATCTACCGGATAGTCGGTTATCGCCTTGCCGATATGCAGCTGATAGCCGGAGCCGTCAGGTTTGCGCACCATCGTCACCGTCAGCATCGCCGAACCAGAGAGGCGCGACAGCACGTAGGTACCGTTGGTTGTCGCAGCGTTTACGGAGAAGAACGGTGCAAAGGTGCTGCCTTTACGGCCATAGTCCTGATCCGGCGCAAACCACACCGCTTCACCTTTGCGCAGTGCGCTGACGAGGCCCTTCAGGTTACGACGGTCGATCATCGACTTATTCGAGCGCATACGGCCCCGGGTCTGCACCCACTCCATCACCGGACTGTTATGCTGGCGATAGGTAGCCATCATCGGCTGGCACAGCCCCATCACCCGACCGCCGAGCTCCAGCGACATAAAGTGCACGCCAACAACCATCACACCATTATATTTTTTCTGCGCTTCGACCAGGTTTTGATAGCCTTCCACGTCGAACCAGCGGCGCACGCGCTTGTCCGGCCAGAACCAGGCCATACCGGTCTCGATCAGCCCCATACCTAATGACATAAAGTTTCTTTCGATTAGCGTCTCACGCAGCGCAGGCGTCATCTCAGGGAAACAGAGTTCAAGGTTGCGCTGGGCGATGCTCTCTCGCCGCTTGAGAAACGGGCGCGCAATGCGACCAAGGCCGGTACCGAAGCGGTAGAGCACAGGATAAGGGAGTTGAACGAGAAGCCACAGAACGGCCAGACCAAACCAGGTCGACCAGTGACGAGGATGCAAAAAAGCGAGTTTGAATGAAGCGCACATAGCGTTGTTACCTTTAAGCTTATAGTAAGTAGCGCTTAAGGAAACAACGAATCCCTTCATTAGGTCAGTCAGCGTTACGGTCTTCGATTAAGACAATGGTATTAGCCGAAGATTCAATCCGCGCGGATTCTAGCACGTTTTTAAAAAAGCGCATCTGGGGAAGAAAAAAATAGATCGCGAGGTAGCGGCAGGCAGAACCTGCCGCAAAATTTTAGACTACGGCAGTGGTCAGACGCGATGAGCAGCACAGCCGATTCTGCTCATCCAGGATGTCAATCTGCCAGACCTGGTGGCGGCCGCCGACATGCAGTGCGGAACAGATGCCCCGCACCCGACCGCTGCGTACAGCGCGAATATGGTTGGCGTTGATCTCAATTCCTACCACGCTATGCTCGCCCTCGGTGCAGAGATAACCCGCCACCGAACCGAGGGTTTCCGCCAGCACCGCCGAGGCGCCGCCGTGCAGCAGACCAAACGGCTGATGCGTGCGGGCGTCGACGGGCATCGTGGCCTCGAGCACATCGTCACCGATGCGCTCGAAACGGATATCAAGCAACCCTACCATATTGCCCTCGCCCATCGCATTCAGCGCGTCGAGGGTAGCCGTACGTTTCCAGATCATCCCATTATCTCCAGCAATGCCTGTAGCGGATGGCGCACGCCGCTGCCCTCAATGCGTTTCACCTGGCTGCGGCACGAGTAGCCCGTCGCCAGACAGCGGTTGCGCGGCAGGCGCTGCATGGCCTGGTGCCAGGAGAGCTCGTAGATGCCCAGCGAGTTAGCATGGTTTTTCATCTCATGACCATAGGTCCCGGCCATGCCGCAGCAGCCAACGCTGACGTTTTCAAGCTTAGCGCCAAAGCGAGCAAAAATGTTTGCCCACTGTCCCGGCGCGCCCGGCAGAGCGGTAACTTCAGTACAGTGACCAAACAGGTACCATGCTTCGCCGCCTGGTATCCTGTCCTCATGAGATCCCAGCGCGCCAGGGAGCCACTCGTGCACCAGCTGAACGTTAAATTCACCGCGCTTGTCTCCCAGGGCCTGCTTATACTCATCGCGATAGCAGAGAACCAGCGCCGGATCGACGCCTACCATCGGCATTCCCAGCTGGGCGACCCGCGTGAGGAAGTCAGAGGTTTTTTGCGCCGTCTTAGCAAAGCGCGTCAGGAACCCTTTGATATGCTGAGCTTTCCCATTGGGAGAGAACGGCAGCAGCACCGGCTGGTAGCCCAGTTTCTCAACCAGTCGCACAAAATCACTTACCACCTGGGCATCGTAGTAGCTGGTAAAGGGATCCTGCACCACCAGCACCGTTTTGGCCCGCTCTTCTGCACTAAGCTGCTCGAGTTCATCGAGCGTCATGTTTGCCGAGCGGTGACCCACCATCTGCTGCTGCAGAGAGGGCACCGACAGCAGAGGCAGATCCACCATCCCAATGTGCGTGGCCGACAGGGATCGCACCCACGGCTGGCTCATAAAGAAGTTGAAAGTCTTTGGCGCTCGGGCCATCAGCGGGGCATAGCTCTCTACGCTGGCGATCACGTGGTCGCTCAACGGCCGTAGATAGCGGGTATGGTAAAGCTGAAGGAAGCGCGAGCGAAACTCCGGCACGTCAATTTTAATCGGGCACTGGGTCGAACAGGCCTTGCACGCCAGACAGCCAGACATCGCCTCTTTCACCTCGTGGGAGAAGTCATACTCACCGTGGCGGGCATGCCAGCTATTGCGGGTGCGTTCAATCAGGCTGCGCAGGCTGGCGCGTTTTTCCGGCAGCTCCTTCTCCAGCTTACCAGGATCGATACCGCGATCCGCCAGCAGCCGCAGCCATTCACGTACCAGCGTAGCGCGGCCTTTCGGGGAGTGAATACGGTTGCTGGTGATTTTCATCGATGGGCACATCGGACTTTTGGCATCGAAGTTAAAGCACAGGCCGTTGCCGTTGCACTCCATCGCGCCGCGCCATGAGGAGCGCACGCTGATAGGGATCTGTCGGTCAAAGGTGCCACGCTTCACGGCATCGACCTGCATCATCGGCGCATCGAGGCCCGCCGGTGGACAGATTTTACCTGGGTTAAGCCGGTTCTGCGGATCGAACGCCGCTTTGACCTTGCGCAGTTCGCCAAAGAGCTGCTCGCCAAAGAAGGCCGGACTGTATTCTGCCCGGAAGCCCTTGCCGTGTTCACCCCATAGCAGGCCGCCATACTTAGCCGTCAACGCCACTACCTCGTCGGAGATCTTTTTCATCAGCATCTCCTGCTGCGGATCGCACATATCCAGCGCCGGACGCACGTGCAGCACGCCTGCATCCACGTGACCAAACATGCCGTAGTTCAACCCGTGGCTGTCGAGCAGCGCGCGAAACTCAACGATGTAATCCGCCAGGTGTTCCGGCGGCACGCAGGTATCTTCCGCAAAGGGGATCGGTTTCGCCGCGCCTTTGGCATTTCCCAGCAGGCCGACCGCTTTTTTACGCATCGCATAGATACGTTCAATACCGGCCAGCTCGCTGCACACCTGCCAGCCAATCACCCCCCCCTCCTGGGCAGCAATCAGCCCATCCAGCCGTTGGCAGAGGGCATCCACCCGCGCGTCGATCAGCTCGACATCATCGCCAGCAAACTCAACGATGTTCAGCCCCAGCATGGTTTTATCCGGTACATCGGTGATCAAATCGTGCACGGAGTGCCAGACGATATCCTCCCGCGCCAGGTTAAGTACCGTAGAGTCAACGGTCTCAACAGACAGCGCCTGAGCCTCAACCATAAAGGGGGCGTTGCGTAGCGCTGAGTTAAAGGAGTCATACTTGACGTTGACCAGCCGGCGCACCTTCGGCAGCGGGGTGATATCGAGCCGCGCCTCGGTAATAAAGGCCAGCGTCCCCTCTGAGCCAGTCAGGATGCGGGTGAGATCGAAGGTGGTCATCTCATCATTGAAGACATGCCGCAGATCGTAGCCGGTCAGGAACCGGTTTAGCTTGGGAAACTTATCGATAATAAGTTGGCGATTATCGAGGCAGCTATCATAGACCGTTTTATAGATCCGCCCCTGCGCCGTCTGGGCCTGCCCAAGCGTGCGCGCCAGCTCCAGCGAGACCGGCTGCGTATCCAGCAGGTCGCCGCCCAGCAGCACAGCCCGCACGCCCAGCACGTGGTCCGAGGTTTTACCGTAGACCAGCGATCCCTGCCCGGAGGCGTCGGTATTGATCATGCCACCCAGCGTGGCACGATTACTGGTAGAGAGCTCCGGGGCGAAGAAGAAGCCGTAGGGTTTTAAAAACTGGTTAAGCTGATCCTTGATCACACCGGCTTCTACACGTACCCAACCCTTTTCCGGGTTTATCTCGAGGATGCGGTTCATATAGCGGGAGAGATCGACAATGATGCCGTGGTTTAGCGCCTGGCCATTCGTGCCCGTCCCCCCGCCGCGCGGCGTAAAGACCAGCGACTGGAAGCGGGCCTCACCGGCAAGCCGGGTGATCAGGGAAACATCGGCGGTAGAACGGGGAAAGACCACTGCATCGGGGAGAAGCTGGTAAATACTGTTATCGGTTGCCATTGTTAGCCGATCGGCATAATCCGTGGCGGTATCACCTGTAAAACCCTGTTGCTCCAGTGCCTGCAAAAAATTGAGCACCAGCTGAACGACGCCGGGTGCTTGAGAAATCTGTGGGATCATTACCGTTGACCCTGCCTGACTGTTAATGTTGTAAATGTATTGTTTGCGTTGTGCGTTTATCGTTGTATCACATTTTTTTACGCTACGCCCCTGTGAATTACGGGCAAAATAGCGCAGTCAAAACGCGCTGAATTAAACAGCCGTATTCGTGTATTAAACAGACGCTGCGCCGACGGTTCGGCGAATAAAAAAGGTGGATAGATCTTATGATCAACAGACGTCAGCCCGGAGATGTGGCTCAGATCCTGCTCTCGGTGCTGTTTTTAGCCGTTATGATCGTTGCCTGTTTATGGATAGTGCAACCCTTCATCCTCAGCTTTGCCTGGGCTGGCACCATTGTGATTGCCACCTGGCCGCTGTTTTTACGCTTCCAGCGCGTGCTGGCGGGCCGCCGCTCCCTGGCGGTGCTGTTTATGACCCTGATCTTAATTTTGGTGTTTGTTATTCCCATTGCGCTGCTGGTTAATAGCCTGGTCGATGGCAGCGGCCCGGTAATTCGCGCTATTACCTCCGGCGACCTGACCCCGCCGGATCTGGCCTGGCTCAGGAGTATCCCGCTGGTAGGCCATAATCTCTATCTTGGCTGGCATAATCTGCTGGATATGGGTGGCAGCGCGATTATGGCTAAGGTGCGACCCTATTTAGGCGCCACCACCACGTGGTTTGTTGGCCAGGCTGCGCACATTGGTAGATTTATGATGCACTGTGCGCTAATGCTCCTGTTCAGCGCCCTGCTGTTCTGGCGCGGGGAGCGCGTCGCACAAGGCGTTCGTCACTTTGCTACGCGGCTGGCCGGCAGGCGGGGTGATACCGCCGTGCTGCTGGCAGCCCAGGCGATCCGCGCCGTGGCGCTTGGCGTCGTCGTCACCGCGCTAGTGCAGGCGGTGCTAGGCGGCATTGGTCTGGCTATCACCGGCGTACCCTACCCGACCCTGTTTACGGTGATCATGATCCTCTCCTGCCTGGTACAGATTGGTCCGCTGCCGGTGCTTATTCCAGCCATTATCTGGCTCTACTGGAGCGGGGATACGACCTGGGGCACGGTGCTGCTGGTCTGGAGCTGCGTAGTCGGAACGCTGGATAACGTCATCCGCCCGGTGCTGATCCGCATGGGAGCCGATCTGCCGCTGATTCTTATCCTTTCGGGGGTTATTGGTGGGCTCATTGCCTTTGGCATGATCGGTCTGTTTATCGGTCCAGTTCTGCTCGCCGTATCATGGCGTCTTTTTGATGCCTGGGTTCGCGAAGTCCCTCCTCCAGGCGAGGTGAATGATAATCTGCTGGAACAGGTTAGCGATCACAAATTGAATAATAAATAGTCGTTAAAGCGGGGTAACCCGCTTTACTATTAAGCCCTGCTTATAAATTCTTTATATTTCCTTTCTGGTCGGACCCTTCAACCCACTATATATACGCTATATCTCCTATTTTGCTTGTCTCAAAATCGTAACTTATGGTTAACTATTGAGACGAATCTGATCGACGCTAATAAGGGGTATGCCTACTATTAAGGCACGGTTATAAATCAAGGCTTTGATTTATAAGCATGGAAATCCCCTGAGTGAAACAACGAATTGCTGTGTGTAGTCTTTGCCCTTCTCCCACGAAGGGCTTTTTTTTGTCTTTGAACCAAACGGTTAAGAACCATCCAACGTTGCATTAAGCATTGTTTGTTCTATCAGTAGGCTGCTTAAAGATGTTATGAACCGCCGTATCACTCTATGATCATGACATTTGTAACACTCTGTTAAAATAACGACCACGGTAAGACGGGTTTAGTCATTATTTTATTCAATAATCCTCATAACCCAGCGCAGCTCTTACAAATACATAAATAAGAAACAGCACTACATAGGTTTCCATTCCGAGGGCAGCGCAAAGTCCTACATCGAAAGAACGAACATCACCATCAATCAAACTGATGACGAAACCAATTAAGCCACCCGTAATTGCGCCAGCCCAGATGGTAAGCATTAAGTGCCCCATCCACACGGCGAAGTGCGTTGTTTTGATCGTTACGTGCTGCATTGTCAGTCTCTTAACTGTCAGAGAAACGTTATACCAAAATTTGGCATAACATTAATCGTTTACTTCTTATCCGAAGTATTATCGATGAATTATGTTTATGAGTGGATTGACTGTCAACATAGTCAGATTACTCTTAAGCACAAATACACCAAAACACCACAAATAGCTTAGGATAGTGTTATTGATGTTAGTGGTGAGTATAGCTTTTTGATACTGTGAAATAACCACTATGTTACCAATAAAATATTTTCACCCTAAAAATTGCATAAAAAAGCCAGACCGGGGTCTGGCTTTGAGTTCAATAACAGTCGAAATTATCGGGTGCGATCGTGTGCGGTTACCTGACGCGGCTGCGTGCGACGACCCACCATGCCCATTGCTCCCGCCAGCACGGCTTCAATCAGCAGCATAAAGAAGGTGAACCAGCTGGCTTTCGCCGTGGCGGCTGCCGCTTTCTCACCCGCTTCACGGGCTTTCTGCTCCGCCTGCGCTTTTAGCTCATCAAATTTCGCCCGCGCTTCCTGATAACTTTTTTCTGTCTGGGCAACTATCTGCTCCGCTTCGGCATCAGATTTACCGGTACGCGCCTGAATAATATTTTTCAGCGCTTCACGATCCGCAGCCTGGAAGGTGCTCTGATTTCTGTCGATTAAGCCTTTAATAAAACCGGCAATATCGGTATCAGCCGTCTGCGGCGTGTTAGCTGTCGCTGCCGCCTGGTTCTGAGCATTGTTGGCTTCATTCTGCGCCTGATTTTGCAGGGCCTCTGGCTGCAGCTCCGGTTTCCCCGTTTGTCGCAGCGTCGTTTCAAGCTCGTCCTGTAAACTGTCGAGATTAATATTATTCTCTGCGAGTTTTTCTTTCGCCATATCTTTAACTGACGGTGCAACCGCCGTGACGCCACTGCCTACCGCCTGCAAACCAGCCCCTAAAATATTCATGGCACCGGTGACCGCGCTGTTCGCCAGCATAACGACGAACCAGGCGCTAATGAGGGTGTTGACGCCAAACATCAGCAGACCATGCAAGGCACCCTCTCGCTGTGCCAGCCTGCCGCTGGCATACGCGCCCGCAGCAATGGCGATCAGCATGCTCAGGCCAGTCCAGATGGCCGCGCCCATGCCGATACCCCCCATCGGATCTTGCTCTTCCAGAGGATCGATAGTGCTGGCACCAATCGCGGTGCCGAGAATAGAAAGGATTAGGTAGAGCACCATTGAAATAATGACACCGGCAAACACTGCACTCCATGAAATACGTTTTAGGGGGACGCCTCTACCCGGCGTATATATGTCATCGTAATCGTTTCGGACATGTACATGTTGATCGGCCATCTTTTCTTCTCCCTTATAACCTTACGGCTTATGTCGCAATTTTCGACGGTTAAAAAAAATAGAGCTGGAATGGCTTCAGCTTTAGCCTCTGTAAGGGTAGTTCGATATGGCTAAATAAACCAAGGTGTCGTCACATCAACAGAAATTGTTTCGACCAAAGACAAATCGGTAACAAATAAAAAAGCCTCCCCGCGCTGGGGAGGCTTTAAGAAGATGATGAACTATTACTTGATTTCAGCGAGGCTTAGCCAGGTCTGAACCACGGTATCCGGGTTTAACGACAGGCTATCGATACCCTCTTCCATCAGCCAGGCGGCAAAGTCCTCATGGTCGGATGGGCCCTGACCACAGATACCTACATATTTGCCCTCTTTTTTCGCCGCGCGGATCGCCATTGACAGCAGCGCTTTTACCGCTTCGTTGCGTTCGTCAAAGAGTTCGGAGACGACGCCGGAGTCGCGATCCAAGCCCAGCGTCAGCTGCGTCATATCGTTCGAGCCGATAGAGAAGCCGTCGAAGTGCTCCAGGAACTGCTCCGCCAGCAGAGCGTTGGACGGGATTTCGCACATCATGATCACCTTCAGCCCGTTCTCGCCGCGCTTCAGGCCCTGACGTGCCAGCTCGTCTACCACCGCTTTTGCCTGCTCAACGGTACGGACAAATGGGATCATAATCTCGACGTTAGTCAGCCCCATATCGTTACGCACGTGTTTTACCGCCTCGCACTCCAGGGCAAAACAGTCGCGGAAGCTGTCAGAGACGTAGCGACCCGCGCCGCGGAAGCCCAGCATCGGGTTCTCCTCTTCCGGCTCGTAGCGCTCCCCACCAACCAGATTTGCGTACTCGTTGGATTTAAAATCGGAGAGCCGCACGATAACGCGCTTCGGCCAGAAGGCTGCACCAAGGGTAGCAATGCCCTCACTCAGTCGCCCGATATAGAAGTCCTTCGGTGATTTGTAGCCCTTCATCATCTCGCGAATTTCGTTTTGCAGGCCGGGTTCCTGCTCGTCGAACTCCAGCAGCGCCCGAGGATGCACGCCGATCATGCGGTTAATGATGAACTCCAGGCGCGCCAGACCAACGCCTTCGTTTGGCAGGCAAGCGAAATCAAATGCGCGATCCGGATTGCCGACGTTCATCATGATCTTCAGCGGCAGGTCCGGCATGGTGTCAACGCTTGAGCTTTTCACGCTGAAGTCGAGCATCTCAGCGTAAACATAGCCGGTATCACCTTCCGCACAGGAGACGGTGACCTTTTCGCCATCGCGAATGCGGTCGGTCGCATCACCGCAGCCCACGACCGCAGGAATGCCCAGTTCACGGGCAATGATTGCCGCGTGACAGGTACGTCCGCCGCGATTGGTCACGATGGCTGCCGCTTTTTTCATGATCGGTTCCCAGTCAGGGTCGGTCATGTCCGTTACCAGCACATCGCCGGGCTGGATGCGGTTCATTTCGCTGATATCGTGGATAACTTTTACCGGCCCTGCACCGATACGGTGTCCAATGGCGCGGCCTTCGACAACCACCTTGCCCTGAGCGTGAAGCGTATAACGCTCCATGACCTGGCCACGGGAGCGCACGGTCTCCGGACGCGCCTGCACGATAAAGAGCTTGCCGGTATGGCCATCTTTAGCCCACTCGATATCCATCGGACGACCGTAGTGCTGCTCAATCAGTACTGCCTGCTTCGCCAATGCCTGAACTTCATCGTCGGTCAAAGAGAACACATCGCGATCGGCCTCTGGCACATCCTCAATGCGTACCTGCTTACCGTGCTCCTGGCTCGGCGCATAGACCATACGGATTTTTTTAGACCCCATCGTCCGGCGCACGATGGCCGGGCGATCGTTTGCCAGCGTTGGCTTATGCACGTAGAACTCGTCCGGGTTAACCGCGCCCTGTACGACCATTTCGCCTAAGCCCCAGGCAGAAGTGATAAACACGACCTGATCGAAGCCGGATTCGGTGTCGATCGAGAACATAACGCCAGAGGAGGCTAAATCAGAGCGCACCATGCGCTGCACGCCCGCAGAGAGCGCTACGCCGCGATGGTCATAGCCCTGATGCACGCGGTATGAGATAGCGCGATCGTTAAACAAGGAAGCAAAGACGTGCTTAACTGCCACCAGCACCGCATCGTAGCCCTGAACGTTCAGGAAGGTCTCCTGCTGACCAGCGAACGAGGCATCCGGCATATCCTCTGCCGTAGCAGAGGAGCGCACGGCAAACGACGCCTCGGCGTCACCCTCTGAGAGTTGGTCATAGGCTTCATGAATGGCTTTTTCCAGCTCTGGCTGGAAAGGCGTATCAATAATCCACTGCCGGATCTGCGTGCCGGCCTTTGCCAGTTCGCCAACGTCATCAATGTCCGTGTTATCCAGCAGTTCATAGATACGCTGGTTGACGCCGCTTTGGTCAAGAAACTGATTAAACGCATCCGCCGTGGTGGCGAACCCGTTCGGGACCGATACCCCAGTTTCAGACAAATTCGTGATCATTTCGCCCAGGGAGGCATTTTTGCCCCCAACGCGGTCAACATCATTCATACCGAGTTGGTTATACCAGAGCACCAGCGGTGACGAGCCATTGTTGGACATCGGACAATCCTTTTATGATATATGATTGAGTTAGCAACACCTGACGTACCTATTTATCCTGGCATAACTGGCTCGCTTAAAAAAACGGTGAATCGTTCAAGCAAATTTATTTTTCTATTTTTCGGACAGTTTCACGCTATTTTGTAACCCGCTGATTCGCTTGCACTCTTTTTGAAATTATCTGTATACATGAAAAATAAAAGTGAAATGCACATTTTAGTAAAAATAAAAACACCATTTCATTTTGTGAAAGCAGAGGATGCGCAGTAGTATGGTACATAACTTATTTCAAGCCTTAACACCATCACGCTAACGGGGGATAAAAAATGGAAAATTCAGCCGATCGCCAGGTGTTTTATATATCAGATGGGACGGCCATAACGGCAGAAGTCCTCGGGCATGCGGTTATGTCGCAGTTTCCCGTTGCCGTTCATAGCATCACGCTCCCCTTTGTGGAAAACGTCCAGCGCGCAAATGCGGTCAAGGAGCAGATAGACGCCATTTTCCAGCAGACGGGCGTCCGTCCGCTGGTCTTCTACTCTATTGTGACACCGGAGATCCGCAGTATCATTACCCAGAGCCAGGGCTTCTGCCAGGATATCGTGCAGGCGCTGGTGGCCCCGCTACAGCAGGAGCTTAAGATCGATCCTACACCGATTACGCACCGCACCCACGGGCTTAACCCGGGCAATCTGACGCGTTATGATGCGCGTATCGCCGCCATTGATTATACCCTCGCCCATGATGACGGCATCTCGATGCGCAACCTTGAGCAGGCACAGGTCATCTTGCTGGGGGTCTCCCGCTGCGGCAAAACGCCGACCAGCCTCTATCTGGCGATGCAGTTTGGTATCCGCGCCGCCAACTATCCCTTTATTGCCGATGACATGGATAACCTCGTGCTCCCCGCGGCGTTAAAGCCGCTACAGCATAAGCTTTTTGGCCTGACCATTAATGCTGAACGCCTGTCGGCTATCCGCGAAGAGCGTGTCGAAAACAGCCGCTATGCATCAATGCGCCAGTGCCGACTTGAGCTGGCCGAGGTAGAAGCCCTTTATCGTAAAAATAATATTCCTTATCTGAACAGCACCAACTATTCGGTTGAGGAGATCGCTACCAAGATCCTCGATATCATGAAGCTAAATCGCAGCATGTACTAATTAGCTAGTACGGAGAGCCATTTTCCGCTATCATTGCCCGCAGAATTGTGATGTGCATCACCCTCATACTTGAAAACATCAAGGATTGGTTTATCGTGATGCCCATTACTTCCGGCACTTTTGCCGTTGAAGCAGCCCATTTCTGAGATAAGTCATGAATAAAACTGATGAACTCCGCACTGCGCGCATTGAGAGCCTGGTAACGCCAGCCGAACTGGCCGAGCGGTACCCTGTCTCCAGACAGGTTGCGGAACATGTTAACGCCTCCCGTCGGCGGATTGAGAAAATTTTAAATGGTGAAGATCGCCGTCTGCTGGTGATTGTAGGTCCCTGCTCCATCCACGATCTTGATGCCGCGATAGAGTATGCTCGCCGATTACAGGCGCTGCGCGAAAAGCATCAAGATACGCTTGAGATTGTCATGCGTACCTATTTTGAGAAGCCCCGCACCGTTGTGGGTTGGAAGGGACTGATCTCCGATCCGGATCTCAACGGCAGCTACCGGGTCAATCACGGTATGGAGCTGGCGCGTTCGCTACTGTTACAGGTTAATGAGCTGGGCGTCCCCACCGCGACCGAGTTTCTCGATATGGTGACCGGACAGTTTATTGCCGATCTTATTAGCTGGGGCGCAATCGGCGCGCGCACTACAGAGAGTCAGATCCACCGGGAGATGGCCTCTGCGCTCTCCTGCCCGGTAGGCTTTAAAAACGGTACGGATGGCAACACCCGTATTGCGGTTGACGCTATTCGCGCATCGCGGGCGAGCCACATGTTCCTGTCGCCGGATAAGAATGGGCAGATGACCATCTACCAGACCAGCGGTAACCCCTACGGCCATATTATTATGCGCGGCGGAAAAACGCCTAACTACCACGCCGAGGCGATTGCCGAGGCCTGCGATACCCTGAGCGAGTTCTCTCTGCCCGAGCATCTGGTGGTGGATTTCAGCCACGGCAACTGCCAAAAGCAGCATCGCCGTCAGCTGGAAGTATGCGATGACGTGTGTCAGCAGATCCGAAACGGCTCAACGGCCATTGCCGGTATTATGGCGGAGAGTTTCCTGCAGGAAGGAACACAGAAGATTGTCGCCGGACAGCCGCTTACCTATGGACAGTCGATCACCGACCCCTGTCTGCACTGGGAAGACACCACTCTGCTGGTAGAGAAGCTCTCTGCCGCAGTGGCCACGCGCTTCTGAAAGTTTGCCCGCCACCGCTGCGGCGGGCAAGCTCTTTAACTTGAACAGCTCACTTCCAGATGTTTACCCCAGTCGGGCGGTCGGCTAACGTAGTCATCGCTACGATCGCTAAAGGGATCGCGTAATGCCTGATGCAGACGCTCCAGCTCCTGGGTATCGCCCTTCTCGGCATCGCTAATGGCCCGCTGGGCCAGCCAGTTACGCAGTACCAGCGCGGGGTTAACCTCTTTCATCCGCCGCTGGCGCTCGGCATCGTCAATCTGTTCGCTTTGCAGCCGCGCCCGGTAGTCGCTAAACCAGGTGTCAAACGCGCCACGATCGATAAACTCATCGCGCAGCGGCGAGCTGGCGCTGTGCTGTTCGGTGACGCTTAGCATACGGAATGTCCGGGTATAGTCGCTGCCTTCCCGCGCCATCAAGGCAAACAGGGCGTTTAGCAGTTCATTATCGCCGCGCTGCTCGGTGAACAGCCCAAGCTTACTACGCAGCAGCTTACCGTACTGCGTCAGCAGAACCTGCTGATACTCATCCAGCATGCTGTTCAGCGTGTCGACATCAATAAAGGGCGAGAGCGTCTGGGCAAGGCGCTGAAGATTCCACAGGCCAACCGCAGGCTGATTATCAAAGCGATAACGTCCCTGATAGTCGGAGTGATTACAGATAAAGCCGGGCTGGTAGTCATCCAGGAAGCCGTACGGACCGTAGTCTATGGTCAAGCCAAGAATCGACATGTTGTCGGTATTCATTACGCCATGCGCAAAACCAACCGCCTGCCACTGGGCGATTAGCGTTGCGGTACGCGCCACCACATCCCGCAGCCAGAGCACATATTTGTCACTCTCCTCAGCAAGATGTGGCCAGTAGTGGCGAATGGCAAAATCAGCCAGCTGACGGACCTTCTCTGGTTCACGGCGATAATAGAAATGTTCAAAATGGCCGAAACGCAGATGGCTTTCGGCAATCCGCATCAGCATGGCCCCCTGCTCGGTCGTCTCTCGCGCCACCGGCGTGTCGCTGGTGGCTATCGCCAGCGCCCGGGTAGTCGGGATCCCGAGGTAGTGCATCGCCTCGGAGGCCAGGCTTTCGCGAATGGTTGAGCGCAGTACGGCGCGCCCGTCGCCCATGCGGGAATAGGGAGTTTGTCCAGCGCCCTTAAGATGCCAGTCGACCGTTTTGCCGTCGGCCAGTAGCTGCTCGCCAAGCAAAATGCCACGGCCGTCGCCCAGCTGCCCCGCCCAAACGCCAAACTGATGGCCGCTGTAGACCTGCGCCAGCGGCGACATACCCGGCAGCAGCGTTTCACCACCCCAGACGCCCGCCCCCTGCTCAGGCGTAAAGAGCGCATCCGGCACGCCCAGCTCCTGGGCCAGCGCAGCGTTGTGCCACAGTACGCGCGCATTGCGCAGCGGCGTAGGGGAAAGCGAAGTATAAAATCCCGGCAGCTCATCGCGCCAGCGTGTCGTAAATGTAAGGGTCATGGTTCCTCCTCTGTCTGTAGTGTAGAAGGTATCAGGAGGAATAAACACAGGCAGAGTGCGCGGGTATCACTTTACCAGTTGGGTAACCTGCTCCGGGGGGACTGGCGGCCACAGGCGTCCCTGCATCGCGCTAAAGGAAAACGGCGCTACTCTTTTCAGCGTCTGCTCGCTGTCTATGCCCGCAATCATCATTGAGCGGCAGTAGGGTTCCACCTGGTTGATGATAGCCTGCATAAAAGGCTGAAAAGAGGGTGATTTGAGACGCTGATAAACAAAATTTTTATCCAGCATAACGCGGGAAAAAAGCCCATCAAATACGGCTCGGGTAGAGGCCCCTCCCGCGCCAAAATTAGCCAACACAAGAGGATATCTGCTGCCTAATTGGGAGAGCGAAGTATTCTCACCCTCATCATTAACGTTCAGATAATTCTCATTAATCATAAACTCAATAAAAGGGAAACGATTAACAGAAGCCGCTAAATCATCATCCTGCAACAGCCGATCGACAATTGTCGGAGTGATATTAATCCATGCGGTAATCTGATGTTGAATAAAGAAGAGCTGACATACGCTTAACAGATGTAACTGCTCAATAAATAGCATTTCAGTCTGCTGCGGGGCCAGGTAAGGCAAAATCAGCTCTGCAGGCGTCTGCTCTTCACGATTTACGCCTACAAAGTTAACGACGATCTCCAGTCCCTGCAATTTTCCGTCGGCATTACGTGCCGGATTGAACAGCAGCTCTGAGCGCCAGGTTTTATCGAGTGATATAATCATTATCCCTATACCTAATCCAGAATTGAATAAGACTATCCTTAGCCAGTATTAAAGATTATCCTGGGAAATGGATAAACGCCAGCAGACAAAACCGGATTAATACAATAGTTGATAACTATTAGTGGACTCATTAATAAGTATTATTTAATAAAAAGCGGAGCCTAATCGCTCCGCTTTTTATTAACACTTTACCCACCAGACTGGTTAAATTCGGCGCGCCTGCCAAAACTTTTTCCGCCAGTAGACGTTATCAAGCGAGGACTTCATCACCCCCCGACTGGTGGATGCGTGGATGAACTGGTTATCGGTATCGTAGATCCCAACGTGCAGGCCGCTTTCTCCCGATCCGGTTTTAAAGAAAACAAGATCCCCGGGTAACAGATCGTCTTTATCAATCTCGGTACCGATTTTTGCCTGCTGACGCGTTTCCCGGGGCAGGCGCAGATCAAACCGGTCCCGGAATGTCATCAGTACAAAACCGGAACAATCGATGCCGCGTCGGCTCATGCCGCCGTAACGATACGGTGTCCCCCGCCAGTGGCTAAGCTGATCGTTAAGATTGGCGATCACGGTGATAGAGTCTGCCAGCCGTGGATTTGGCGGTGGAGCCCGGTGGTGGCTGCATCCTGCTAAAAAAAGCACGGCGGCGAAAAGAAACCATAGGCGCATGCGGGGCGGATCCTCTGCTTTATTATTTTTCCAGTAATTTAGCGTGGCGGGAAAGCGCCGCGCAATATGCTCTGTGTTTACAGCGTAGAAATAAGTACGCTATGTCCCTCTACGTCAAGGCGACGAAAAGGCATACCGTAGGCCTGGGCTAGCCTTGCCGGCGTCAGCACGCTATCGCGTGGACCGCTGGCAATCAGCTTGCCGTTACGCAGCAGCCAGGCCTGCTGGGCATGGCGCAGGGTATGGTTCAGATCGTGGCTGCTCATTACTACCGTAATACCCGCCCGATAGAGGGCGCTAAGCAGACGATCCAGCGCCGCCTGCTGGGCAACGTCAAGGCCGTTCATCGGTTCATCCAGCAACAGCAGCTGTCCCTCAGGATTACCCGCCGGATGAATCTGCAGAATTACCGCCGCCAGACGTACCCGCTGCCACTCCCCGCCCGACAGCTGGTTCGCGGTACGCCCAAGCTTATCATCTAGCCCTAGCGCACCGGCAACATCATGCAGTAACTCCGTGTGGCTGCGATCGGGCTGGTGCAGCGTCAAATAGTGCCAGACCGGCATGGCAAAGGGTGGGGTTTGCTGCTGGGTAAGGTAAGCGCGACGCCGGGCCAGCGCGGTGGCGTGCCAGGCATCGAGCGGCGTACCGCTGAGCGTGATGCTCCCCGGCCCGCTCGCCAGCCCCGCCATCCGTACCAGCAGAGTACTTTTTCCAGCCCCGTTTGGCCCCACCAGATGCAGGATCTCACCGGCATTGACCGTGGCCGTAACTGGCCCCAGCCTGCCGGATTCCGCTACATCCTGTAGCGTCATTAACGCGTTCACTATTTTGCTAATGCCAGCTTGATGGCTTCCATCACAATCGGATCTTCCGGCGTCATGTCCGGCGCAAAGCGCTGAACGACCTGCCCGTCACGGCCAATTAAGAATTTCTCAAAGTTCCACAGAATATCGTCAGGATAGAGCGGCGCACGGCCTTTGCTGGCCAGGCGCTCGTAAAAGCCGCTCTTCTCCGGCGCAACGGCGGTTGGCGCGGCGGCGATCAGCTTCTGATAGAGCGGATGACGGTTCTCACCGTTGACGTCAATTTTGCTGAACATCGGGAAGGTAACGCCATAGGTTGTGCTGCAGAAGGTTTTAATCTCCTCTTCGCTGCCCGGCTCCTGGCCTAAAAACTGGTTGCAGGGGAAGCCGAGCACCACAAAACCCTCTTTCGCCCAGGCCTTCTGAATGTTTTCAAGCTGCTCATACTGTGCCGTCAGGCCGCATTTTGACGCCACGTTGACCACCAGCAGCACCTTGCCCTGGTAATCTGCCAGCGTGGTCTTCTCGCCATCAATCGTCGTCACTTCAGTGTTCAGAATATCGTGTTGCATAGCATCCCCTTGGTTATCAAACGCGCCACCGGTTTTCTCTCCGGCCTTTAATAATAGACAATAAGACGACGTGCATTCATCCGCAATTTTATACTAAAAGTTTCTTCGCGAGAGGGAGTTAAGTGCGGTGGCGCGATTACCTTGCCGCCTTCAGCAGTAGCCAGATAAACACCGGGGCGCCTAGCGTTGCGGTAACGACGCCGATGGGTAGCTCCGCCGCGTTGAGCGCCTGGCGGGCGATAACATCAGCAAACAGCAGCGCCGTCGCTCCTGCCAGTGCGCAGCCAGGAAGCAGCACGCGGTGATCGGTCAGGCCACACAGGCGCAGAATGTGGGGGATCACCAGGCCGATAAATCCGATCGACCCGGCCAGCGCCACGCTGACCCCCACCATCCAACCGGTGGCAACCACCAGTATGTTGCGCCAGAACCAC
Organism: Pseudescherichia sp.; assembly: GCF_032052675.1. Lineage (NCBI taxonomy): Bacteria > Pseudomonadati > Pseudomonadota > Gammaproteobacteria > Enterobacterales > Enterobacteriaceae > Pseudescherichia > Pseudescherichia sp. The sequence continues at coordinate 168,103 of NZ_DAMBWA010000005.1, read as the reverse complement.
AGAGGAAGGCCCAGCTGGCGGGCGGAGGTCTCCCCCAGCGCCAGCATATTAAGCGGCTGCGACTGCAGGCAGACCCACGCCATTACCGGCAGCAGGGCCAGCATCAGCCACCCCTGCTGCCAGTCAACGCCGCCGAAACCGCCCATCATCCAGTACATCAGTTGGCGAAGATCGAACGAAGTTGAGAAGTAGATAGCCCACGTCATCAGCGCGCTACAAATAATGCCCAGCGCGACGCCCGCCAGCAGCAGGCGGCTGATAGAGAGGTGACGGCGAGCGAAGTGTAGCAGGATCAGCGTAATAATCAGCGCGCCGGCAATCGCGCACAGCCCGAGCGCCCAGACAGGCAGCGCCCCCTGCCCCAGCATCACGGCGGCAATCAGGCCTACGCCTGCGCCGTTCGAGACGCCAAGCAGGCCCGGCTCCGCCAGCGGATTTTCAAACAGCGCCTGCATCAGGGTGCCGCACAGCGCCAGCGCCGCCCCGACCAGCACGACCGCGAGGGTGCGGGGAAGACGGATCTGCCAGACAAAAAGCTGACCGCGAGGGCTCAGCCACTCATTGGGCGCAATCCATTGATCGCCTGCACAGAGGCTGACCACAATAGCAAGCAGCAGAAGCAGTGAGAGTCCGCCAAGCCAGCGGGCGTGGCGTCGGGTCTGAAGGTGGGCAAGAGCGAGCATAGGATCCATCCTGCTGAACGTCGTGGGAGTGATTTTAAGATGCAGAGCGGCCAGTGAAAAGAAAAAAGGCCGCACAGGCGGCCTTTTTGGTTAGTTCAGATTACTCTGCTTTGGGCGAAGCGTTTTCGACACGGCTTTTCAATTTCTGACCGGGTCTGAAGGTCACCACGCGCCGGGCTGTAATGGGAATATCCTCGCCCGTTTTCGGGTTACGTCCCGGGCGTTGATTCTTATCACGCAGATCAAAGTTACCAAAACCGGAGAGTTTTACCTGCTCACCATTTTCCAGAGCGCGACGGATCTCTTCGAAAAATAGCTCTACCAGCTCTTTGGCATCCCGTTTGCTAAGCCCGAGCTTATCAAACAGATATTCTGACATTTCAGCTTTTGTAAGCGCCATAGGTTCAATCCCTCAATGATGCCTGGAATCGCTCTTTCAATGCCTCTACACATCTGGCAACGGTAGCGGCAATCTCCTCTTCTTCGAGTGTACGGCCGGTATCCTGAAGGATCAGGGTGATAGCGAGGCTCTTATAGCCCTCCGCTACGCCCTTGCCGCGGTACACATCAAACAAGTTTACGCCAACTACCTGATTTACGCCAACTTTCTTACACTCAGCCAAAACATCTGCTGCGGGTACGTTTTCTGCGACCACAACCGCGATATCACGACGGTTTGCCGGGAAGCGTGAGACCTCCCGCGCCTGTGAAATTACGCGGTCTGCAATGGCGTTCCACTCGATCTCAAACACCAGCGTCCGGCCGTTCAGATCCAGTTTACGTTCCAGCTCAGGATGCACAACCCCAATAAAACCAATACGTTCGCCTTTCAGATAAATCGCGGCGGACTGGCCTGGGTGCAGCGCCGGGTTGGCTTCCGCTTTAAACTGAATGTCAGCCAGTTTACCGGTGAGATCGAGAACGGATTCCAGATCGCCTTTTAAATCATAGAAATCGACGGTCTCTTTTGCCAGGTTCCAGTGCTCTTCATAGCGACTTCCGGTAATAACTCCGGCCAGCATCACATCCTGACGGATGCCGAGATTCGCCTGCGTATCAGGCACAAAGCGCAGCCCGGTTTCAAAGATGCGGACGCGGCTCTGCTGACGGTTCTGGTTATAGACCACCGTACCCAGTAGACCGGTCCACAGCGACAGGCGCATGGCTGACATTTCGCTGGAGATCGGGCTAGGCAGGATCAGCGCTTCTTCGCCCGGATGGATCAGCTGCTGCAGTTTCGGATCCACGAAGCTGTAGGTGATCACCTCCTGGTAGCCTTTGTCGATGAGCATGGTCTTCACGCGCTTCATCGACAGATCCGCTTCGCGGTGGCTGCCCATGATCAGACCCGCCTGCACCGGCTCATCAGGAATGCTATTGTAGCCGTAGACACGCGCTACCTCTTCTACCAGATCCTCTTCGATCTCCATATCGAAACGCCAGCTCGGCGCAACTGCCTGCCACTCGTCCTGGCCTTCGGTCACCTCACAGCCCAGACGGCGGAGAATGTCGCCTACCTGCTCGTCGGCAATGTGGTGGCCAATCAGGCGATCCAGTTTGCTGCGGCGCAGGGTGATGGTTGCGCGCTTCGGCAGCGCTGCTTCGTGGGTCACATCGATAACCGGACCGGCTTCACCGCCGCAGATATCCAGCAGCAGGCGCGTTGCACGCTCCATCGCTTTATACTGCAGCGCTGGGTCAACGCCGCGCTCATAGCGGTGGGAGGCATCGGTGTGCAGGCCGTGACGGCGGGCGCGACCGGTAATTGAGAGCGGGCTGAAGAAGGCACACTCCAGCAGCACGTCCTGCGTTTCACCATTTACGCCAGAGTGCTCGCCACCGAAGATACCCCCCATCGCCAGGGCTTTGTTATGGTCGGCAATCACCAGGGTATCGGACTGCAATTTCGCTTCGCTGCCGTCGAGCAGGACCAGCGTCTCGTTCTCTTTCGCCATACGAACCACGATCCCGCCCTCAATGCGGCCGAGATCGAAGGCGTGCATCGGCTGACCCAGCTCCAGCAGAACGAAGTTAGTGACGTCTACCACCGCGTCGATAGAGCGGATGCCGCAGCGACGCAGCTTCTCACGCATCCACAGCGGGGTTGGCGCGGTGACGTCGATACCCTTGACTACGCGGCCCAGATAACGCGGACAGGCATCGGCGGCTTCAACGCTAATTGGCAGCGTATCGCTGATGGTTGCCGCAACCGGGGCGATCTCAGGCTCGGTCAGCGGCAGCTTGTTCAGCACGGCAACGTCGCGGGCCACGCCGATAACCCCTAAGCAGTCGGCCCGGTTCGGCGTCACGCTGATCTCGATGGTGTTATCATCGAGCTTCAGGTAGTCGCGAATATCGGTGCCGATCGGCGCATCCGCTGGCAGTTCGATAATGCCGCTGTGATCGTCGGAAATACCCAGCTCAGAGAAGGAGCAGAGCATCCCTTCGGACGGTTCGCCGCGCAGCTTGGCAGCTTTAATTTTGAAGTCGCCCGGCAGCACCGCGCCGATGGTCGCCACGGCTACTTTCAGCCCCTGACGGCAGTTTGGCGCACCACAGACGATATCGAGCAGGCGCTCGCCGCCGACGTTAATCTTAGTCACCCGCAGCTTGTCAGCGTTCGGATGCTGGCCGCACTCGACGACTTCGCCAACCACGACGCCGTTGAAGCTGCCGGCCACGGCGTCAACACCGTCCACTTCCAGGCCTGCCATCGTAATTTGATCGGAGAGCGCTTCGCTGTCGACCGCCGGGTTAACCCATTCACGTAACCACAGTTCACTGAATTTCATTATTTTTTCCTGCCTTTATTTAAACTGTTTAAGGAAACGCAAATCGTTTTCGAAGAACGCGCGTAAATCGGTAACGCCATAGCGCAGCATGGTCAGACGCTCCATCCCCATGCCGAACGCAAAGCCAGAGTAGACTTCAGGATCGATGCCCACGTTGCGCAGCACGTTCGGGTGCACCATACCGCAGCCCAGCACCTCCAGCCATTTGCCGTTTTTACCCATCACGTCTACCTCAGCGGAGGGTTCAGTGAACGGGAAGTAGGATGGACGGAAACGTACCTGCAGATCTTCCTCAAAGAAGTTGTTCAGGAAGTCGTGCAGGGTGCCCTTCAGATTAGTAAAGCTAATGTTTTTATCGACGATCAGCCCTTCCATCTGATGGAACATTGGCGTGTGGGTCTGATCGTAGTCGTTACGATAAACGCGGCCAGGGGCGATAATACGGATAGGTGGCTGCTGGTTCTCCATAGTACGGATCTGCACCCCGGAGGTCTGGGTACGCAGCAGACGGGTAGCGTCAAACCAGAAGGTGTCATGGTCTGCGCGCGCCGGGTGGTGGCCTGGAATATTCAGGGCATCAAAGTTATGGTAGTCATCTTCGATTTCCGGGCCGGTTGCTACGGTAAAGCCCAGCTCGCCAAAGAAGTTCTCGATACGGTCGATGGTGCGCGTAACCGGATGCAGACCGCCATTCTCGATGCGGCGGCCAGGCAGAGAGATATCGATGGTCTCCGCCGCCAGACGTGCGTTCAGCGCGGCGCTCTCCAGCGTCTCTTTGCGGGCGTTTAGCGCCTGCTGAACCTGCTCTTTGGCTTCGTTAATCACCGCACCGGCGGCTGGACGCTCTTCAGGCGGCAGCTCACGCAGGGTTGTCATCTGAAGGGTCAGCTGCCCTTTTTTGCCGAGATATTCGACGCGCACATTATCTAATGCGGCAATATCGGTAGCCTCGTTAATGGCTGCCGTGGCGCTGGCAACCAGCTCTGCGAGATGTGACATGGTTTTCCTCATTATGTCGGTGCAGACACCGTTATGGTGATCTCATATTTTTTAGATACAGGCATAAAAAAAGCCTCCCTGGGGAGGCTTTCCGGCGCTGTTTTTCGTTTCTTCTTTCACGCGCAAGCCCCCTGGGATCAGGTGCTAAAGTAAAAAAAGAAGCGGAAAATAGCAGCATTCATGCTTGCGTTACCTTGTGTGGTAAGGATAGTCGCCCTATTGAAAAGGGTTGACCGCAAATTGTCAACAAAATGACGGCATTGCAAATAAAAAGAGGGAGCCAGGCTCCCTCTCTCTAACTGGCTTAGGCCAGAGCTGCTTTCGCTTTTTCGACCAGGGCAGAGAATGCCACTTTGTCGAATACAGCGATGTCAGCCAGGATCTTACGGTCGATTTCAACAGAGGCTTTTTTCAGGCCGTTGATGAATTTGCTGTAAGAAATACCGTTCTGACGTGCTGCTGCGTTGATACGCGCAATCCACAGTTGACGGAACTGACGCTTTTTCTGACGACGGTCACGATAAGCGTACTGACCAGCTTTGATAACAGCCTGGAAGGCAACGCGGTATACGCGTGAACGCGCACCGTAGTAGCCTTTAGCTTGTTTCAAAATTTTCTTGTGACGTGCACGTGCAATTACACCACGTTTTACGCGAGCCATGATGCTCTCCTGTATCTATTCTTAAAAAAGGTTAAAAGGTAAACGACTTATGCGTACGGCAGGCACGCGATGACCAGGCCCAGATCGCCTTTAGAAACCATGGCTTTCGGACGCAGGTGACGTTTACGCTTGGTAGCTTTTTTGGTCAGAATATGACGCAGGTTAGCGTGCTTGTGCTTAAAACCACCTTTACCGGTTTTTTTAAAGCGCTTAGCAGCACCGCGTACGGTCTTAATCTTTGGCATTTTAATAATTTCCACTTCGCATTGTTAATAAACGAAACAAAGGCGAACCAGACCCGTGAGCTTGTGGCCCACAGGTATGATTACTTGATGGCCTTACTGTTTCTTCTTCGGAGCAAGCACCATAATCATCTGGCGGCCTTCGATCTTCGTTGGGAAGGATTCGACTACTGCCAGTTCATTCAGATCTTCTTTCACGCGGTTAAGCACTTCCATACCGATCTGTTGGTGGGCCATCTCACGACCGCGGAAACGCAGTGTGATCTTGGCCTTATCGCCCTCTTCGAGAAAGCGAATCAGGCTGCGGAGTTTTACCTGATAGTCGCCTTCATCTGTACCAGGACGGAACTTAATTTCCTTAACCTGGATAACTTTTTGCTTCTTCTTCTGTTCCTTAGAAGATTTGCTCTTTTCATAGAGGAACTTGCCGTAATCCATTATACGGCAAACGGGCGGCTCGGCGTTAGGGCTAATTTCAACTAAATCGACCCCGGCTTCTTCAGCTTTTTCCAGAGCCTCTCGCAGGCTCACAATGCCAAGCTGCTCGCCTTCCAGACCAGTTAAGCGAACTTCCGTGGCGCGAATCTCGCCATTAATACGATTGGGACGCGCCGTTTGAACTCGTTTTCCGCCTTTAATACCTTATTCCTCCAGTTGTTGAAGACTGCGGCTGCGAATCTCTTGTTGCAGCTTCTCGATAACATCATTTACGTCCAGGCTACCCAGGTCTTTACCGCGACGGGTACGCACGGCAACTTTGCCGGCCTCAACCTCTTTGTCACCACAAACCAGCATATAAGGGACACGACGTAAAGTGTGCTCGCGGATTTTAAAGCCAATCTTCTCGTTTCTCAAGTCCGCTTTTACACGAATGCCCGCATTTTGTAGTTTCTGCGTCAATTCGTTAACGTAATCAGCCTGAGAATCGGTGATGTTCATGACTACAACCTGCACTGGCGCAAGCCAGGTCGGGAAGAAGCCCGCAAACTCTTCGGTCAGGATGCCGATAAAGCGCTCCAGCGACCCAAGAATGGCGCGGTGGATCATAACTGGCACCTGGCGCTCGTTGTTTTCGCCCACGTAAGAGGCACTCAAACGAGACGGCAGAGAGAAGTCCAGCTGTACCGTACCGCACTGCCAAGCACGATCGAGGCAGTCATACAGGGTAAATTCAATTTTCGGACCGTAGAACGCGCCTTCACCCAGCTGATACTCAAACGGGATGTTGTTCTCTTCCAGCGCGACTGCTAAATCCGCCTCAGCACGATCCCACATCTCGTCGCTGCCGATACGCTTTTCCGGACGAGTGGAGAGCTTGACGACGATCTTCTCGAAGCCAAAGGTGCTGTACATATCGTAGACCATACGAATACAGGCGTTCACTTCATCACGCACCTGCTCTTCCGTACAGAAGATGTGGGCGTCATCCTGAGTGAACCCGCGCACGCGCATCAGGCCGTGCAACGCGCCCGACGGCTCGTTACGGTGGCAGCTACCAAACTCCGCCATACGTAATGGCAGGTCGCGGTAGGATTTTAGACCCTGATTGAAAATTTGCACGTGGCCTGGGCAGTTCATGGGCTTGATGCAGTACTCACGGTTCTCTGAGGAGGTGGTGAACATTGCATCTTTGTAGTTGTCCCAGTGGCCGGTTTTTTCCCACAGCACACGGTCCATCATGAACGGGCCTTTCACTTCCTGATACTGATACGCTTTCAGCTTAGAGCGAACAAAGGTCTCCAGCTCACGGAAGATAGTCCAGCCGTCATTGTGCCAGAAAACCATACCTGGCGCCTCTTCCTGCATGTGATACAGGTCGAGCTGTTTACCAATTTTACGGTGGTCGCGTTTTGCGGCCTCTTCCAGACGCTGCAGATAGGCGTTTAACGCTTTTTTATCTGCCCAAGCGGTACCGTAGATACGCTGCAGCATCTTATTATTGCTGTCGCCGCGCCAGTAGGCCCCTGCAATTTTCATCAGTTTGAAGTGATGGCAGAAGCGCATATTCGGCACATGCGGACCGCGGCACATGTCGATGTACTCTTCATGATGATACAGACCAGGCCTGTCATCATGCGCGATATTTTCATCAAGAATGGTGACTTTGTAGCTTTCGCCGCGCGCAGCAAAGGTTTCACGCGCTTCGTGCCAGCTGACCTTCTTCTTAATGACGTTGTAGTTAGTTTCGGCGAGCTCGTGCATACGCTTTTCGAGCGCGTCGATATCTTCCTGGGTCAGCGTATGGTCAAGATCGATATCGTAGTAGAAGCCGTTATCAATAACCGGACCGATGGCCATTTTAGCATGAGGCCACAGCTGTTTAATGGCATGACCTAACAGGTGCGCACAGGAGTGGCGGATAATTTCCAGGCCATCTTCATCTTTGGCGGTAATAATCGCCAGCTGCGCATCGTTTTCGATAAGATCGCTGGCATCGACCAGCTCGCCGTTAACGCGACCGGCAATGCAGGCTTTCGCCAGACCAGGGCCGATATCAAGGGCAACATCCATTGGGCTAACAGGGCGATCGAACTGGCGTTGGCTGCCGTCAGGAAGGGTAATTACAGGCATGTGAGATCCTCTATTTGCAGTGGTGACCCACACGAAAGGTCACATACAAAACTATTTTTCAAATTATTATCAACGACTTAAAGCAAGTTTTCGTCTTCACTCTGACAAATTTGTACAGAAATCACCCTGTACCCTGCTCGGCTGTTGATAAGCTCACCTCTGATACTACACGTCTAATCAGTGAGTTAAAAGGCTAGCGTTGCATTCTATTAACTATTGGGTCTGTGTGAGCTATTTTAAAGGGGAGCATCAGGCCGGTTGTAATAAATGTGTAAAATTAAAAACTGAAACGCATTATCAATAAAAGTAATAACGTTTATTAAATGTATAAATCTGCGCGTGGTAGAAATCTTGACAAAAAAAGCGCTATTTATCTGACGATATATCCCTCAAAAGCAAATAGACGTGTTAGGGTAAGTTTCCACTCAACGGACTGGAGGGGTTATCCCAAACCTCAAATTTCAGTGTCCCGTCTGCAATGGCTTTAGGTTTCAGTTTTCAGTGCACAACGCTGAGAAAAAGCTGCCACATGGCGCAGTTTGCGCGACCTGTGGGGAACGCCTTACCGCATCAATGTGCATTCCCACAAGCAAGCTGGTGAATAAAGTGACAGGTTAAATAAAGGCTTCGCAAGAGGCCTTTTCACTTTTCAACCTTTACCTTCTGGAACAAGCGCATTAATTACCGTCTCCATTGCCTGACGCGTTAACTCACCACGTTTAATTCGCTGGTTCGCCAGCGCTGTACGCAGCACGCCGGCAATCACAATATGCTTCGGCTCCTGACCTAAATCACGCATCTCCAGCACAACCTTACCCACTACGCGGCACATCTCATCATACAGCTCGCTCTCTTTTGCCTGGTTACCCATTGTGCCCTCTTTTCGTTTGTCTCTGAATTTAAAGGCATAGCACACCGAAAAACCCTGCTAACGTCAAGCGATCCGGCGCACTATCCCGATAAATAGGCGACTGCATGCCCGACGCTACCGTTTTTCGTAGGGCCTATTTTTTAAAGTTAAGCCAAATTTTGCCGATGATATAACCTACATTGGGCAAACAGCATCGCGACACAACACATGCAATCGATAAATCATAACGCTATTGCAGGCCTCAGTCTCAAAGCCCGGTCGGGAACCTCATCGATTCTTCAGCAATCGATCGAAAGGCTCGCGTCCGGACTGCGGATTAATGGTGCAAAGGATGATGCCGCAGGTCTCGCTATTGCCAATCGGATGGGCGCAAACATAAATGCTGACACGGTGGTTTCCCGCGGGCTGGATGATGCCATCAGCCTGGCGCAAACCGCAGAGAGCAGCCTCGGTTCGATAAGCTCAATGCTTATTCGGGCTAAGGGTCTTGCTATCCAGTCGGTGAACGACTCGCTCTCAGAGAGCGATCGCGCCAGTATTCAAAATGAATTCGCCTCTCTTCTCGCCGGGATCGACAGTATTTCTGAAGGGACGGAGATCTTTGGCCTTTACCCGCTGGCTACTGAAAATCCCGAGCTGCCGCCAGCGCTACTCGGCAATGTCGCTCCGGTAAATACCAAATTCCCGGTGGCGAACAAGGATTACTCCTTTAGCTCAGGCATCATTCCGCTGGCCTATATTCCGGCCGGTTCCACCAATATTGCCATTACCATCAATTCCCTTGGCGCGGATGATGATATTCAGCTCTTTACCCGCGACGGTAAACATCTGGCAGGCACGCCGATTAACGTCAGCGATCCGGATTACACCTGGGTGAGCAATAATATCACTGACGCCGCCAGCGCAGATACGCGCTTGCTTTCGCAAGCTAACGGTTTCCAGAGTGGCGCCACGTATGATGACTCCATGCTGATCGAAGGCGGCGCGGCCTGGGATATCAACGGCAGCGATTCACTAAGCTATAACGGTATGAACATCACCTATAGTGGGGACGGTGACCGCTATGAGGACAGTACTTCCGGTGGCTTTAACGACGGTAATAACGGTACGAATCTGCTGGAACGGGTGACGATTGATAATGTCACTGAGGATTTGATCGTGGTCGTGGTAGGTAATGGTTCATTTACCAGTAAGCTGACCTGGGGAAATCTGGAGGCACCTACTGCCCAGCCGACCGCGCCACCGAAGAAGAGTATCCCTTATCAGGTAGTCACCAGCGCCAACTTTGGCGATCAAATCGAGACAACGACGCTGGAAACGACCCCGGCTGATACCAAAACGCTGGGTATCAATGACGCTCGGCTGGATACCGTCCAGTCGGCTCGCTCGGCGATGGGTTCGCTCGACAGGGCATTGGCAAAGGTTGACGGTTATCGCTCGCAGTACGGCGCTGCCATTAACCGCTTTGAGTCCAGCAAATCGGTCCTGGCGCAGCAGAAAATTGCGACGCAGTCCGCGCAGAGCCGGATCCAGGATGCTGATTATGCTTTAGAAACCAGCAAAATGCTTAAAGCGCAAATTTTGCAAGAGAGTCAAAACGCAGTGCTGAAAATAGCAAATCAGGCTCCCCAGAATTTACTCGCATTATTGCGCGGGTAGCGGGTTTGCTTTCAGAATTATCTGCAGCAGTAAAAAGAGTGTAATTAGAAAACTTTACATAGCATCACATACTATAAAAAAACCGGGACAGCACGCTCCGGTTTTTTACTTAGTCAGGCAGCGACATGAATGAGAAATAACAGGGTTTGTTAAAGGTTACCAAATTAATACCATTCACCGGCTACCAGCGTATGCACGTCGAAAGCATCATCGGTAGAACGTCCCGTATTCTGCGAGCCGGGCTGAATATTCGAACCCGCTTCAATGTCTGCGGCGTTGAACGTAGCGCTTGGGTAGGTAGTTTGACTGGCAGTGTTATAGCTTGGCTGAGCCGCGAATGCGCCAAATGAGAGTGCGGAAAGCACCGTGGCGGCGGCGAGTGTTTTGATTGTTTTCATAATGTTTCTTCTCTATTTGAATTAATACATTACTGCGGAGGCTATTTTTTTGCCTGTGGGTAAAGTGTAGATCTAGATCACACTTTTGCCTAGTCAGTTTATTTATCAAAAAGTGTCAAATAAATTGAATGTGTTGCAGCAGATGAAATTAAGGAGAGAAAAAGGAGAAACACTTTTCTGAGGGAAATAAAACGTAGTTGCAGGGTTAAATAGCACGAAAAGATAATTTCGAAGCGGGCCGGAATAACCGGCCCAAAATCAATTACATTTTATAGCCCAGCGAAACGACGGTACGACGATCGGTGTGCTCCGGTGCCGATGCCGGCGGCTCCGAGTTCCACGTTACGTTGTAGGCCACCTTCAGGCCGAAGTGTTCGTTAATCGCCACGTTAAGTGCGGTCTCGGAGTTGACGGTAGTATCGTCTGCGCCAAATACCGATACGCCCTGAGTGAATTTGGCGTTGTCGGTAAACTGCCAGGTGTACGCACCGGAGGCATAGCCCAGCGGCTGGGTTTCGCTGTCGCCGTCGGTGTACTCGTCGTAACGGACACCTGGACCGAATTCAAAACGCAGGCTATGTACCGGACCATTGAGGAACTGACGACCATAACCGGCTGTGAGGATATCACGCTGACGATAGCCGTTGTAGCGATCGGTGAGCCAGCTTGCCTGGCCAAAAACGTAGTCAACGTCGGTCACGTTATAACGCGCACGACCGCCCACTGCATATTTTTCTGAAGAGCGCTCATCGTTAGAAGAGGTATTGCTGGCGTTTCCCCAGAGTGACCATGCGGTCGTGTTGCCGTACCAGGTCAGCGTTGAGTCAGCGGTCAGGGAGGAACTTTTCGTGTTACCTGACTGGTTCAGGTAGCCCGCATTCACATTACCTTCGAAGGGTTTCTGTGCTGAGGAGGGATCGTCCATGACAGTAAAAACGGTATCATCTGCGGCAGCATTCATTGACGCAAGCACGCCTCCCGCCAGGATAACTACAGCGGGTACTGTCTTCAAAAGCTTCATTTATAAAGAGTCCGTACAGCAAAAAAAAGAGGACCTACGGTCCTGGAAACTTCCTTCAGGATCAATGTTTAGCAATCTGAAGAAAGGTAACAAATTATAAAAAGGCTCAAATAACATAGCAATGTATTCTTATTTCGTTTTTTGAATAAGAGGCCTCCCAAACCCCTAATAAACGTATAATGCCCTCCCCTGACGCTTATGCGTATTTATTCGTAAAATCATGCTGTTATTTACTTTCCCTTCCCGCAATTCAGTGCCAGGCTTAGGGCAACCACGCGAAAGGAGATGAAAATGACAGCAGTCTATACTCTGACTCTGGCCCCGTCGCTGGACAGCGCGACGTTGACCCCCCAGATCTATCCCGAAGGCAAGCTACGCTGCACCACGCCAGTTTTTGAACCCGGCGGCGGTGGAATTAACGTGGCTAGGGCCATCGTGCACCTTGGCGGACGCGTCACGGCCATCTTCCCTGCCGGTGGCGCAACGGGAGAACATCTTACCGCCCTGCTGGCCGATGAGAAGGTCACGACTATTCAGGTCGCCACGCATGACTGGACGCGGCAGAACCTGCACGTACACGTTGAATCCAGCGGCGAGCAGTACCGCTTTGTGATGCCGGGTGCCGCGCTGAGCGACGACGAATTCCGCCAGCTGGAAGAGCAGGTGCTCACAATAGAGAGCGGTTCACTGCTGGTGATCAGTGGCAGCCTACCGCCGGGCGTCAGGGTAGAAAAAATGAGCCAGCTGATTAAGGCTGCGCAGGACAACGGCATCCGCTGCATCGTTGACAGTTCCGGTGAGGCGCTGGCCGCTGCCCTGGAGATTGGCGGCATCGAGCTGGTGAAGCCGAACCAAAAAGAGCTGGCCGCGCTGGTCGGCCGGGACCTCACTCAGCCAGACGACGTCCGCAAGGCCGCCCAGGAGTTGGTCAACAGCGGCAAGGCAAAGCGTGTGGTGGTCTCCCTCGGTCCGCAGGGCGCGCTGGGCGTAGATGAACAGCAGTGTGTCCAGGTGGTTCCTCCTCCGGTAAAAAGCCAGAGTACGGTGGGCGCAGGTGACAGCATGGTAGGGGCAATGACGCTCAAGCTCGCAGAGAAGGCCTCGCTGGAGGATATGGTGCGCTTTGGCGTTGCTGCTGGCAGCGCGGCGACGATCAACCACGGGACACGCCTCTGCGCTCAGGAAGATACCCAAAAAATATATGATTATCTGTGCCGGAAATGATAATCGCCTATCAAAAAAGTGTTGCATTAACAATGTGTAATGACAAAGAGGTGACCTATGGCCAGTGGGGATATCACTCGCTACGTAATAACGGTAAAGTTTCACGAGCATAGCTTGGCTGAAATCAACGAACTTAATAACACCTTCACGCTTGCCGGGTATCTACTCACCCTGAGCGATGACGACGGCAAGGTCCATGAGCTGGGAACCAATACGTTTGGCCTGGTGAGTCCGCTGAGTGAAGAGGAGATTAAGGCGCATGCGCTGGCGCTCGCAGAGAGCGCGCTTGATCGGCAGCCCGATATTGACGTTACGACCTGGGAGAACTGGCTGACGGCACAGCAGCAATAAGTGCCATCGCGCTTGCCTGACCTCCAGGCTGTGCGCAAAATCGTATTTTACGCTGCGTTAGCGCGCTAACCTTTAATCTGGCAGATTGCAGGGGAGAGAGAGCATGTGGCAAGCCGTTAGTCGTCTATTAAGCGAGCAGCTGGGTGAAGGTGAAATCGAGCTGCGCAATGAACTGCCGGGTGGAGAGATCCATGCCGCATGGCATATCCGCTTCGGTGGTCGCGATCTGTTTGTGAAGTGTGATGAACGCGAAATGCTGCCTATCTTCACTGCTGAGGCAGATCAGCTTGAGCTTCTGGCACGCAGCCGTACGGTCAGCGTCCCGGAGGTGGCGGCAGTCGGCAGCGATCGCGACTACAGTTTTTTAGTCATGGAGTATCTCCCTCCCCGCCCGCTGGACGCGCATAACGCTTTTTTGCTCGGCCAGCAGCTGGCGCGACTGCACCAGTGGAGTGAGCAGCCGCAGTTTGGCCTCGACTTCGATAACGATCTCTCTACCACCCCGCAGCCAAATGCCTGGCAGCGTCGCTGGTCAACCTTTTTTGCCGAGCAGCGTATCGGCTGGCAGCTTGAGCTGGCTGCGGAAAAGGGGCTGGCGTTTGGCAATATTGATGCCATTGTCGAGCATATCCAGCAGCGCCTCGCCTCCCACCAGCCGCAGCCTTCTTTACTGCATGGCGATCTCTGGTCAAACAACTGCGCGCTTGGCCCGCACGGCCCCTACATTTTTGATCCGGCCTGCTACTGGGGCGACAGAGAGTGCGATCTGGCGATGCTGCCGCTCCATCCGGAGCAGCCGCCGCAGATCTATGATGGCTATCAGGCGGTGTTGCCGCTGCCGAACGGCTTTCTTGAGCGCCAGCCGGTCTATCAGCTCTATACGCTGTTTAACCGGGCGATCCTCTTTGGTGGGCAGCACCTGGTAACGGCCCAGCAGTCGCTGGACAGGATCCTGGCCGCTTAGTCAGCGCGGCCAGGCTTGTGTTGCGGCTACATAAACCCGAGCAGGGTAAAGAAGAAGTAGCCGGCAACGATGACAATCACGGGCAGCACATAGAGCGGGAAAATTTGCAGGAAGATGGTGTGACGGGGAACGACAATGCGCGACTCGATCTGCTCGCGGGTTAATCCGTCCGTCCCTTTCGCTTGCTCAAGGATGAGCTGATCCTCTACCCCCTCGCGCAGAAAACGGGTCTGGCGGCTCATGCGTGCCCCGGAGGCCTGCAGCGCCAATCCGATAAAAATCAGGGCGAAAATGATCCAAAAACCGATATTCAGCTTCTGGTGAAAATCAGGCGTTGGCGAGTTATACCAGAAGAAGTTAAGAAACGGCGTATTAAAACGCATCATCTCAATCATGACATGGGCGAAATCCAGCATGACGGCGTTAATCCCCGGCTGCTTTTCGCTGTGATCGTACATAAATTTAAATACGGAAATCAGGGTGGATACCACCGCCGGGATAAAAATCACCCATCCCAGAACGCGCTTGAGCACGGCAATGCGTCCAGCTTGTTGATACGTCATGAATTCCCCTTGTTTAAGACGTTCCATTTGCGGGTTAAGTCTACCTTCAGAACAGGATTTTCGCCCGACTTTAAAAGCGTTATCCTCTGGTAACAGCCATAATGATCGTTCATCTGTCTATTTATTCCACTCACAAGGAGAGGTTGTTATGTCAACCCCGCGTCAGATCCTCGCCGCTATTTTTGATATGGATGGCCTGCTTATCGACTCCGAGCCGCTTTGGGACCGGGCCGAGCTGGAGGTGATATCCAGCCTCGGTGTCGATGTCTCTCGTCGCCATGAGATGCCCGATACGCTGGGCCTACGTATCGATATGGTGGTCGATCTCTGGTATGCCATGCAGCCCTGGAGCGGGCCAGGAAAACAGGAAGTGACTGACCGAATCATTCAGCGGACCCTCTCATTGGTCGAAGAGAGACGTCCGCTGCTGCCCGGCGTGCGCGAGGCGCTGGCGCTGTGTAAAGCCGAAGGGCTCAAAATTGGTCTGGCCTCGGCCTCGCCGCTCTATATGCTGGAGAAAGTGCTGTCGCTTTTCGAGTTGAGCGACTATTTCGATGCTCTGGCTTCAGCACAGACGCTGCCCTACAGTAAACCTCACCCGCAGGTCTATCTCGACTGCGCGGCAAAGCTTGGCGTTGATCCTCTCACCTGCGTAGCGCTTGAGGACTCGGTTAACGGCATGATTGCGGCTAAAGCGGCTCGCATGCGCGCCATCGTGGTGCCCGCGGAGGAGAACCGTCAGGACCCGCGCTATGCGCTGGCCAACGTCAAACTTGAGTCGCTCGCCCAGCTCGCTGGGCAAGATCTGCGCGGATAGCATGCATTTTGTCCCGTTAATGTAAAAAAAGTAAAACGGTGACAAAGTGTTACACCGTCACCTCTTCCGCCTACTGTACAAAAACCCTATACTGTATACTTCGACAGTTAAGTGAGTATGATCATGACGGCGGAAGGACACCTCCTTTTTTCCATTGCCTGCGCGGTGTTTGCCAAAAACGCCGAGCTTACTCCTGTGCTCGCGCAAGGGGACTGGTGGCATGTCGTTCCCTCAGCCATTGTTACCTGCCTGCTTCCGGATATCGATCATCCGAAATCGTTTCTTGGCCAGCGTCTGAAGTGGATCTCGAAACCGATCGCCCGGGCCTTTGGCCATCGGGGGTTTACCCATAGCCTGCTGGCGGTGTTTATCGCCGTAACGCTCTTCTATCTTAAAGTTCCCGATAGCTGGTTTATCCCTGCCGATGTCCTACAGGGCATGGTGCTGGGTTACCTGAGCCATATTCTGGCCGATATGCTGACGCCCGCCGGTGTGCCGCTGCTGTGGCCCTGCCGCTGGCGTTTCCGCCTGCCTATTCTCACGCCGCAGCGTGGTAACCAACTTGAGCGCGTACTTTGCATGGTGCTCTTTACCTACGCTGTATGGATGCCTCAGGGCGTGCCCGATAACAGTGCAGTGCGCTGGTCTTCACAGGTGATCAATACCCTGCAAGGTGAGTTCAATCGGTTTATTAACCAGCAATCCGGTCATTAAGTCGGCTAATTTGCACGTTTACTTATAACCCATTCCATTTGGATATAAGACCTAAATCACACTTCTGCTAACCTTGGCGGCAACAGGGCGGCGTGCAACGCGTCGCCTGATAAAAAACCGTTCAGGAGATCTGAAATGAATTTCCCATTAATTGCGAACATCGTGGTGTTCGTAGCATTGCTATTTCTGCTGGCACAGACGCGCCATAAGCAGTGGAGTCTGGCAAAGAAAGTGCTGGTCGGTCTGGCGATTGGTGTGGTGTTTGGCCTGGCGTTACAGGCCATCTATGGCGCAGAGAGCCAGGTGCTGAAAGATTCGATCCAGTGGTTTAACGTGGTGGGCAACGGCTATGTTCAGCTGCTGCAGATGATCGTCATGCCGCTGGTGTTCGCCTCTATTCTGAGCGCGGTAGCCCGCCTGCATAATGCCTCGCAGCTGGGTAAAATCAGCGTCTTAACTATCGGCACGCTGCTGTTTACGACGCTGATTTCAGCGCTGGTCGGGGTCCTGGTGACGAACCTGTTTGGCCTTACCGCCGAAGGGCTGGTGCAGGGTACGGCAGAGACCGCGCGCCTGAACGCCATTCAGAGCAACTACGCGGGCAAGGTCGCCGATCTGAGCGTGCCGCAGCTGCTGCTCTCCTTCGTTCCGAAAAATCCGTTTGCCGATCTGACCGGAGCGAATCCGACCTCCATCATCAGCGTGGTGATCTTCGCTGCCTTCCTCGGCGTAGCCGCACTGAAGCTACTGAAAGATGATGCGCCGAAGGGGCAGCGCGTGCTGACCGCTATCGATACCCTGCAGAGCTGGGTGATGAAGCTGGTACGTCTGGTGATGCAGCTGACGCCGTATGGCGTGCTGGCGCTGATGACCAAGGTCGTGGCAGGCTCTAACCTGCAGGACATCATCAAGCTCGGCAGCTTTGTTATTGCCTCCTACCTGGGTCTGGGGATCATGTTTGTGGTTCACGGTATTCTGCTGGCGGTAAATGGCGTTAGCCCGCTGAAATTCTTCCGTAAAGTGTGGCCGGTGCTGACCTTTGCTTTCACCAGCCGCTCCAGCGCCGCCTCTATTCCACTGAACGTGGAAGCGCAGACTCGTCGCCTGGGCGTGCCGGAGTCTATCGCCAGCTTCTCAGCCTCCTTTGGTGCTACTATCGGCCAGAACGGCTGTGCCGGTCTCTACCCGGCGATGCTGGCGGTGATGGTCGCGCCGACGGTAGGGATTAACCCGCTGGATCCGCTGTGGATCGCGACTCTGGTGGGTATGGTCACCATCAGCTCGGCTGGCGTAGCGGGCGTGGGCGGCGGGGCTACCTTCGCGGCGCTGATTGTTCTGCCTGCGATGGGCCTGCCGGTTACCCTGGTGGCGCTGCTGATCTCCGTCGAGCCGCTGATCGATATGGGCCGTACCGCGCTGAACGTTAACGGCTCCATGACCGCCGGAACGCTCACCAGCCAGTGGCTGAAGCAGACCGATAAAGAGGTATTAAATAGCGAAGAGAGTGCCGAACTGGCGCATCGCTAAAATCCATGTTCCCGGCGGCAGACGCTGCCGGGCATTTCGTTTTGGGGCAATGCTACGCCTCGTCAATCTCCCCTTCCTGACGCATCTGCTCTGCCCAGCGCTGGGCCGCCTCGGGCATGCTAAACGCCGGTGAACGGCGAAAACGCTCTCCCATCAGCACAAACGCCACGTACTTGCCGCGCAGCAGCCAGACATCACGAAACCCCTCCATTTTATTGGCGTGATCGGGCGGCGCAGGCTCCACGCGGGGTACATAGCTGATAACAGGACGATTCTGTTGACGAAAAGGTTTCATAAGCGCGGGTTCACTAAAACAGATTGCAGATACAGGCAGCCACTATGATAGCCGATTTCACGGTAAAAACACGGGGTTGCTCTATAGTTATAAGGCTTTTGACGTTACATCGGCCACCCTTTCAGCAATGAAAACAGGAGACGAGCACAATGTCGCATAATGAGAAAAACCCACACGGCCATCGTTCACCGGTACACGATCCCAGCGAATCCCAGCCAGGCCTTGACTCCCTGGCGCCCGAAGATAACTCCCACCGCCCCGATCCTCGCCCTACCCCTCCAGGCGAGCAGCCCACTGCCCCAGGCAGCTTAAAGGCTCCCGATACGCATAATGAAAAGCTCACCGCACTGGAGACCTTTCGCAAAGGCAGCGAAGACTTTCCCCTGACCACTAACCAGGGGGTACGCATCAGCGACGATCAAAACTCCTTACGCGCGGGCAATCGCGGTCCGACGCTGCTGGAGGATTTTATCCTGCGGGAGAAGATCACTCACTTTGACCACGAGCGTATTCCAGAGCGTATTGTTCACGCCCGCGGCTCGGCGGCGCACGGCTATTTTCAGCCCTACAGGAGCCTCAAGGATATTACCAAAGCGGATTTCCTCAGCGATCCCGAGAAGATGACCCCGGTATTTGTCCGCTTCTCTACCGTACAGGGCGGCGCTGGCTCAGCGGATACCGTGCGTGATATTCGCGGCTTCGCCACAAAGTTCTATACCGAAGAGGGTATCTTCGATCTGGTCGGCAACAATACGCCGGTCTTTTTTATCCAGGACGCGCATAAGTTTCCCGATTTCGTCCACGCGGTGAAGCCGGAGCCGCACTGGGCCATCCCGCAGGGACAGAGCGCCCATGATACCTTCTGGGACTACGTCTCTTTGCAGCCGGAGACGCTGCACAATGTGATGTGGGCCATGTCGGACCGCGGTATTCCCCGCAGCTACCGCACAATGGAAGGCTTTGGTATCCATACGTTCCGCCTGGTTAACGCCGAAGGCAAAGGGACATTTGTTCGCTTCCACTGGAAGCCGGTGGCGGGTAAAGCTTCGCTGGTGTGGGATGAGTCGCAGAAGCTCACCGGGCGCGACCCCGATTTTCATCGCCGCGATCTGTGGGAGGCCATTGAGGCCGGCGACTTCCCCGAGTATGAGCTGGGGCTACAGCTGATCCCGGAAGAGGATGAGTTCAAGTTTGATTTTGACCTGCTCGACCCGACCAAGCTGATCCCCGAGGCGCTGGTGCCCGTTGAGCGAGTGGGCAAAATGGTGCTGAATCGCAATCCGGATAACTTCTTTGCGGAAAACGAGCAGGCCGCGTTTCACCCAGGCCATATCGTTCCCGGTCTGGATTTCACCAACGATCCGCTGCTGCAGGGGCGCCTTTTCTCCTATACCGACACGCAGATCAGCCGCCTCGGCGGGCCAAACTTCCACGAAATTCCCATTAATCGCCCCACCTGCCCGTACCACAATTTCCAGCGCGACGGCATGCACCGCATGGATATCGATACCAACCCGGCGAACTACGAGCCGAACTCGATCAACGATAACTGGCCGCGAGAAACGCCTCCCGGACCAAAACGCGGCGGCTTTGAGTCTTATCAAGAGCGGATCGAGGGCAACAAGATCCGCGAGCGCAGCCCGTCGTTTGGTGAATACTACGCTCATCCGCGTCTCTTCTGGCAAAGCCAAACCCCGCACGAGCAGCAGCATATTATTGATGCCTTTAGCTTTGAGCTGAGCAAAGTGGTACGCGGATACATTCGCGAGCGGGTCGTCGATCAGCTGGCCTGCATTGATACTATGCTGGCGCTGTCGGTAGCAAAAAATCTGGGTATCTCCCTGACGGATGAGCAGCTCAACGTCTCCCCACCTAAAGAGGTTAACGGGGTAGCAAGCGATCCGTCGCTTAGCCTTTACGCCCAGCCGGATGCCAGCGTTAAGGGCCGAGTGGTTGCCATTTTGCTTAACGATAAGGTGGTTGCCAGCGAACTGTTGACTATTTTGCAGGGGCTGCGGGCGAAAGGCGTACACGCCAAACTGCTCTACTCGCGAATGGGGGAAGTAACAGCCGACGATGGTTCAAGCCTGTCGGTGGCGGGCACCTTTGCCGGATCGCCTTCGGTGACCGTCGATGCGGTTATCGTTCCCGGCGGTGACGTAAGCAATTTGCTGAACAACGGCGACGCGGCCTACTACCTGCTGGAGGCCTATAAGCACCTGAAGGTGATTGCGCTGGCAGGCGATGCGCGGCAGTTTAAGCAGACGCTGAAAGTAGATGCACAGAGCGAGGCAGGCATTATCGAAGCAGATGATGCGTCCGGCACCTTTGTCGATGATTTCCTGGCCCAGCTGGCGGGACACCGCGTCTGGTCCCGGGCAAGTAAAATCAGCGCCATCCCGGCCTGATGGACTTCACGCCATAAAAAAACCGGCGCTTACGCCGGTTTTTTCGTGCTCAGGCTAAAATAGCATTACTGTTTCGGGGCCTGCGGGTCGGTATCGTACTCCGCACAGGTCTGGTAGCCCGAATTCAGAACGTGGCCGGTATCGTCCAGCGCCACAAAGTAGGTTTCAGTTTTACCATCGCGCTGACCCAGGATATAGGTCTGGCAGGTACCACGGGCGTGGATCATCGTCACTTCTGAGGACGGCTTACCTGCAATCTGCATAACCTGCGCACGGGTCATGCCTTTTTTAACGTCTTTAACTACCGGCGTGGTGACCTGATCTTTAGTACGATCGTAAGCTGTACACCCTGCCAGCATCGCCATAACTGCTGCTGCACCCATAATTCCTGCGAGTTTCATATTCATAATCCTTCCTCTTGTTATCCGCTGTTGTATCAGCGCGTTATCTAAGCCTGGAATATAAAATAACTTTTTTCAACCCGTCGTTCGGCATGGTATAACTTTCGGAAAATTCTAATAAAACTGTTATAAGCTACTAAACCGCCGTAAATTACGGCACTCAGCGGCGACAGCCTTGTCGTTTGCGTGCCAACGGGTTAGCTTTATTAGAGAGCGATATTGCCACTGGCCCGGCTGGCCACTAACGGAGGATGTTTAATGACTCTGCAACATGAAATTATTGAAGCGCTTGGCGTCAAGCCAACGGTAAATGCGGAAGAAGAAGTTCGCCGCAGTGTAGATTTTCTCAAAGCCTATCTTAAAGCGCACCCGTTTTTAAAAACCCTGGTGCTGGGCATCAGCGGCGGCCAGGATTCGACCCTCGCTGGCAAGCTTAGCCAGATGGCGATCGGTGAGCTGCGTCAGGAGACAGGCAACGAAGCGCTGCAGTTTATCGCCGTGCGCCTGCCCTACGGCGTGCAGTTTGACGAGCAGGATTGCCAGGACGCTATCAACTTCATTAAGCCCGATCGCGTCTTGACCGTTAATATTAAATCTGCCGTGCTGGCCAGTGAGCAGGCCCTGCGCGAAGCGGGTATTGAGCTAAGCGATTTTGTGCGCGGCAACGAGAAAGCGCGTGAACGTATGAAGGCCCAGTACAGCATTGCTGGCATGACCGGGGGTGTCGTAGTAGGTACCGACCATGCCGCCGAGGCGGTAACCGGGTTTTACACCAAGTACGGCGATGGCGGTACGGATATCAACCCGCTGTTCCGCCTTAACAAACGGCAGGGTAAACAGCTGCTGGCACATCTGGGCTGCCCGGAGCATCTCTACAAAAAAGCGCCGACGGCGGATCTGGAGGACGATCGCCCCTCTCTGCCGGATGAAGCCGCGCTGGGTGTCACCTATGAAAACATTGATGATTATCTGGAAGGCAAAACGCTGGATGAAGGCACCGCCCGCATTATTGAGGGCTGGTATCTGAAAACCGAGCACAAGCGCCGCCCGCCGATCACCGTTTTTGACGACTTCTGGAAAAAATAAATTCCTCAGGCGGCGCAAGCCGCCTCTTTTTTCACCACTCATTGCCTGCTACACTGGATAAGTAACCAGTATCAGGAGTTTATCTGTGGTGAGGCGTCAATCGGCCCCGCGTCTGGATTTTGAAGCGGCGGCTATCTATGAGTATCCCGAACATCTGCGGCCGTGGCTTGAGGCTTTACCTAAGCATCCCGGCGTCTACTTCTTTCATGGCGAAAGTGAAGCGATGCCGCTCTATATCGGCAAGAGCATCAATATTCGCAGCCGCGTGCTCTCCCATCTGCGCACCGCGGATGAGGCCGCCATGCTGCGCCAGTCGCGGCGCATCACCTGGGTGCGTACCGCCGGTGAAATTGGCGCGCTGTTGCTGGAGGCACAGCTGATTAAGGAGCAGCAGCCGCTGTTCAACAAACGGCTGCGGCGTAATCGCCAGCTCTGCTCTCTGCTGCTGGAGGGTGAAAAACCGCAGGTCGTCTATGCCCGTGAAGTCGACTTCTCGGCACAGCCGGGGCTGTATGGTCTGTTCGCCAACCGCCGGGCAGCGTTGCAAACGCTGCAAAGCATCGCCGACGAGCAAAAGCTCTGCTACGGTCTGCTGGGGCTGGAGTCGTTGACCCGAGGCCGCGGCTGTTTTCGCTCAGCGCTTAACCGCTGCGCGGGCGCGTGCTGCGGCAAGGAGAGCGTAGAGGCGCATAATCAACGACTGATTGACGCGCTTGAGCGTACGCGGCTGGTGTGCTGGCCGTGGCGCGGCCCGGTAGCGCTCAAAGAGAGCAGCGGCGAGATGACGCAGTACCACATTATCCACAACTGGCTGTGGCTAGGCTCGGTGGATTCGCTTGACGAGGCGGCCAGCCTGCCGCGTCCCCAGGCAAGCTTCGATCAGGACGGATATAAGATCCTATGTAAGCCGCTGATTACCGGTCAGCACGATATTACCGAACTGCCCTGGCCGACGGAGTAAACGTTGCCCGCCTGCGGTGTCGCCAGCCGCAGGCGGGCAGTTACGGCATTAGTGGCCCGGCAGCCAGGTGATTTCGCTGAACAGCAGCTGGCCTTCTGACTTCAGTAGCCGCAGCGTATGATGCCCCTCCTGCCACCAGGCGCCCTGATCGGCAGTGAGCAGCTTATCTCCCAGCTGCCACGCCCCGCTCAGGACAAACAC
This sequence comes from Pseudescherichia sp., assembly GCF_032052675.1. NCBI lineage: Bacteria > Pseudomonadati > Pseudomonadota > Gammaproteobacteria > Enterobacterales > Enterobacteriaceae > Pseudescherichia > Pseudescherichia sp. Next base: position 144,694 of record NZ_DAMBWA010000005.1, on the reverse strand, counting down.
CACCCCGCCCCGTGAAGCAAAAGTTGTGAAGGTGCGATCGGCAACGCGCACCTTCGCCTGACAGCGATCCCGGCGAGTCATAATATTAAAATCCATCGACATCTGACCGTCAGAGAGCTGCGCCTTTACCAGCTGTTCGCCAGCGAAGGTAAAGGGCTGGAGTCGCTTAAGCGTATGGTTAAATGCGCTGCCGCCATCAAGCGTGACCTCTCCCCCCTCAATCAAGGTAATTACCCGGTCTACGCCGGTAAACTGCGGAAAACCGCCGTTGCTGGCAAGCGAAGCAATACTGGCGCGCCAGTCAAAATCACGGGTTGCTGCCGGGAAGCAGCAAATTTCACGGGTCTCCCCTGCGCCATTTCGCCATAAGTTGACCGGCATTTTACGAATATCAAAGTATTCCATCATCACCCTCAATGACACGCACGCGCGTCCGCGCAACGGTTAAGGCCGTCACGCTTTTTTGTTATCGATTGCTGTTCGCCATGAGCATACCGTTTCGTTAGCGGCTAACAAAGAGGGGATCAAAGAAAAAACCGCCGGGCCTGCCCACAGCCCGATGGGGGGATGTGGACAAGACCGGCGGTCTTAAGAAAGTGTGCCGAATTACTCAGCAGGTTCAGGCATTTTACCTTCTGGCGCTTTACGTTCTGTCAGACGCTTCTCAAAATTGGCATTAAACTGCTTTTTCTGTTCCGGCGTCAGGATGTTATAAATTTTGTTCTGGGTTTCCATATGGGCCAGCATACGGGCTTTGTTCTGCTCGGCCATTTTATCAATCTGCGCTTCCGCTTTCGCCTTGTCGAAGGTGTCGCTGGCGATAATGTTATGGGCGGCGCGGCGCTCATCCACTGATGGACGCTTCATCTGGTCACGCTGGCTCTTCATGATCTCACGGATCTGCTGTTTCTGCGCGTCGGTCAGGTTGAGGTCTTTAAACATCATATCGTGATGCGGACCCATTTTGCCTTTATGGTGCATTGCTGCGCCGTTGTCCGGTGCGGCTGTGGTTTCGGCAGCGTGAGCCATGTTAGCAGCGCCGAACGCCAGGGTAGAGGCAACAAACAGAGCGGTTAATTTACGCATAGTCTTTATCCTTCTTTCAGTTATTCTTACGGCACGTTGCCGTGTTGACGAGATTAACTTTACGACCTTTTTCGTCAATTAATCAGTGCAACGGTAAAACAGTGAAAGTATAAAAAACACTTTCTGCGCAATTATGAAGATAATAAGGAAAAAAGATGGAGAGGTGTAGCGAAAATATTCAAAGCGATGATTTTGAAGGCAATATGGAGGAGCATACTCCTCCATCGATTATTAATAAAGCAGTTTTGTAAGAAAAATCTGTAATACCCTCAACCGCTTTTCTATTTCATCTCCACAAGCATTAAACCTGCCCGCAGGCCAGGGGCAACGTTTGGATTTGGAAATAATACGTACTCTGTCTCATGTTGGACTACATAGCGCTTCTCCCCCTCTTCTGCCAGCAGAGTTCCCGCGCTAAATGGCGTGAAGTTAAGCGTCTGGGCAGACATACAGAGATGGAAGCTCTCTCCGTGACGCGTAATCTGCTGCGCAACGCGGTAGCGCAGCACGGGTTTATGCTGGCTTGTCCAGGGAGTATCGCTTAGCAATGCCGCCAGGGCACTCTGGGTCACCGCGAACTGGCTAAGATCGTTCTCGCCAAAGGGAAGTGCTTTCCCCAGCTCCAGCGTGCAGGCCAGCGCGTTGAATCGTTCGCAGCTAAAGTGGGTAAAGGTGCCACCCGGTGATTGGTGAAAGACCAGCGCCTCCAGCCCCGCATCGCCTAACCATTGCAGGAATGATTCATTCCACGGCGTTGTACGGGCGGGTAAAACACCGAAGCGCAGGTGATGCGAGCCGCGTATCGCGGTATGCAGATCGAGATGCCAGCGCGTCTCTGTCGCGCCGTCGGTAAAGAAGCGGTCCAGCGCCTGCTCAAGCTGCGCTGCTCGCTCGGTCTCCAGGCTGGGGGGATAACCCTGCCAGCGCTCGCCAAACAGGCGATTGAGATCGGCATGCAGATAGCGCTGATGGGTACGCAGCGCTTCAGGATTGCCCAGCACCACCAGCACACGCCAGCATAGCGTCAGCGAGCCGTCAAATAGCGCCTTTAATAGCCTATCGACTATCTCAACCGGGGCGGTCTCATTGCCGTGGATCCCCGTTGAGAGCACAAGGGCACGCTCTACAGGCTGATGCGGCATAAGCTCCAGCACACCTTCAGCGTGCCAGCGCCAACTAAACGTGACAGTGTCACCATGTGGCTTATCAGGATGGGCTCCAGCCAACGTTAAAGCGAGAAAATCTTGCATAGCGTCTCCGTTAACGCTGGAAAGGATAGACCGAGCCAAGATCCAGCAGCTGCGACAGCTGGTCTAACGCCTCCCGCCCCTCCCGCAGCAACTGTGGATCGGCAAGATCGGCCTGGGTCAAACGATCGCGGTAGTAGCGATCCACCCACTCATTGAGTCGATTAAAGAGCGCATCGTTCATTATCACCGCCGGGTTAACCGCCTGCCGCTCCGCCTCCGTCAGCACCACGCGCAGGCGCAGGCAGGCCGGACCGCCGCCGTTAGCCATGCTCTCCCGCAGATCGAACACTTTTAGCTCGCGGATCGGATTATCCTCTGCCAGAAGACCGTTGAGATAGCGCCAGACGCCTGTGTGCTCCTGTGACTCCTGGGGCACCACCAGCACCATCGAGCCATCTTCCCGGCTCAGCAGCTGGCTGTTAAACAGGTAGGTTGCTACGGCATCCTTCACCGATACCGCCTCCTCCGGCACCTGAATCGCCTGAAAGCCTGGCACGCGCTCCGCCAGATGACTCAGCAGCCCGCACTGCTTAACAAAGGCTCGCTCATGGCAGAACAGCAGCTGGCGATTGCTTACCGCTATCACATCGTTGTGGAATACCCCTTCGTCAATGACCGTAGGGTTCTGCTGGGCGAACATGACCCGATCCGGATGGACCTGATTTAGCCGCACTACCGCCTGGCTTGCCTCCAGGGTCTGACGAGCAGGATAGCGTTCGGGTGCAGCGTGGCCGTGCTCCTCGCGTCCGTAGATAAAGAGTTGAAGACCCGGCTCACCATACTCCCCGCCAAGACGATTGTGGTTTGCCGCGCCTTCGTCGCCAAAGCGCGCTACCTGCGGCAGCGCCGAATGCACGGAGAAACGAGCCTCGTCACGGAAAATAGCCCGCAGCAGCGCCTCGGTGGTCGGCGCTTCGCTTGAACGATGAAATTTGTTGTTGAGGTTAGCAACGGTGAGATGCACCCGGCCATCCAGCGCGTCGGCGGAGGGGCAGACTGTCGCAGCGTTGGCGACCCACATGGATGAGGCCGAGCTGGCTGCCGAGAGCAGCTCCGGCGTCTGTGCTGCCGCTTTGCCAACCACCTGCTCATCGCTACCGCTGAACCCCAACTGACGCAGCACCGCCACGTTGGGCCGCTCCTGGGGCGGGATCACCGCCTGGGGGAAGCCCGCGTCGCTTAGTGCCTTCATCTTCAGCAGGCCCTGCTTCGCTGCCAGTTTTGGGTTGGAAACCTGATTACGGTGCCTGGTCGACGCTTCGTTACCAAAAGAGAGTCCGGCATAGTGATGGGTCAGCCCCACCAGGCCGTCAAAGTTTACCTCGTGCGCCTTCATGCTCCCTCCTCCGGTGTAAAGTGCAGCCCCGGGCTGAGCGTCTCCGGCAGCGTCAAACTGGGAGACTCCAGGCTCGCCATTGGCCACGCGCAGTAGTCGGCGGCGTACCAGGCGCTGGGACGATGGTTACCCGACGCCCCGATGCCGCCAAAGGGGGCCGTGCTTGCCGCGCCGGTCAGAGGTTTGTTCCAGTTAACGATCCCGGCCCGCGCCGCCAGCAGCAGAGCATCAAACTTCTCGCGATCCGCCGAGACCAGGCCGCAGGCCAGCCCGTAGCGGGTGGCGTTGGCCAGCGTAATCGCCTCTTCCCAGCTATCGTAGCGCCAGACCCCCAGCAGCGGGCCGAATACCTCCTCGTCCGGCACGTTCGCCACACCGGTGAGATCGATGATACCCGGCGTGAGCAGCGAGGTTGCGGCCTTAAGGCGCTTCGGCGCCAGTAGGGTTCTGCCGCCGCGCGCCTCATGGGCCTGCCATGCCTGATAAACCTGCTCAGCGGCATGCTCAGAGATCAGCCCGCCGATAAACGGCTGTGGCTCGGCGTTCCAGCTACCGGGCACGATGCGACCTGCAACCTCCACTAGCCTGGCGAGAAAAGCATCGCCTTCCGCGCCGCGCTTCACCAGCAGGCGACGGGCGCAGGTACAGCGCTGACCGGCGGTAATAAACGCCGATTGAATCGTCAGGTGCACGGCGGCATCACGATCCGCCACGTCATCCACGATCAGGGGATTGTTTCCCCCCATCTCAAGGGCGAGGATCTTCTCTGGCTGTCCGGCAAGCTGGCGATGCAGCTGGTAACCGGTGCTGGCGCTGCCGGTGAAGAGCAGGCCATCAAGATCCGGCAGGCTGCTAAGGGCCTGACCCGTTTCACGTCCGCCCTGTACCAGATTGAGCACGCCAGCAGGCAGGCCAGCCTGCTCCCAGAGCTTCACCACCGCCTCGCCGCTGTGCGGCGTCAGCTCGCTGGGCTTGAACACCAGCGTATTACCTGCCAGCAGGGCCGGAATAATGTGGCCATTAGGAAGATGCCCCGGGAAGTTATAGGGGCCGAAAACGGCCAGCACGCCGTGGGGACGATGGCGCAGGGTTGCCGCGCCGTCCGCCATTGCCGTCTGCTGCTCGCCGGTCCGCACATGCCAGGCCTTTATCGAGATGGCAGCCTTGTTAATCATGGCGGTAACTTCCGTTGCCGCTTCCCAGCGCGGCTTGCCTGTCTCCCGGGCAATGATCTCCGTCAGCGCGCTTTTATTCTCCTCCAGCAGCGCGGCAAATTTTTCCACTACGCCCTGGCGGGCAGCAAAAGGCTGCGACGCCCAGCCGGGAAAGGCGGTGCGGGCAGCCCGGCATGCCTGGGCAACTTGCTCGGCATCTGCATCTTCTCCTTGCCAGAGCAGATCGCTATTCACCGGATCGCGCTTCTCACGCCGGACGCCCTGACCGGTCACCCAGTCACCGTTAATCCATAAGCTCATACTGTTTTCTCCTCGGCACAGAGGCGTACCAGGCGAACCGTGTCGCCCGGGTGGCATTTCAGGGTGTCCAGCTGGGCGGCGCTCAGCACCAGCCGTTCGGTATCCGGGTTAGCGGCTACCAGCATGACGCGAAACTGCTGGTACTGCTCGTTAGCCACCATGCAGAGCGGCCACTCCCCTGGCGCGGGCTGCCCTTCGGCCACCTCTACCAGGCGGCTTTTGCGTATGGCGCGAACCCGGTCAATATCACACTCCAGCGTTGGACCGCCGTCGAAAATGTCGATGTAGTTCCGGTAGCGAAAACCCTCTTTCTCCAGCACCGCACGGGCCGGGGCAGTTTGCGGATGCACCTCTCCGATTACCGCCTGCGCCTCCGCCGACAGGAACTGGGTATAGATAGGATGCTTGGGCATCAGCTCGGCGATAAAAGCCTTTTGCCCGATGCCGCACAGGCGATCGGCACGGCTAAAGGACATCGAGAAGAACGTTTTCCCCAGGCTATCCCAGAAAGGCGAGTAGCCATCCTCGCTGATCACGCCGCGCATCTCGGCGACGACCTTTTCGTTAAAGCGATCGCGAAACGCCGCCATAAACATAAACCGCGATTTAGAGAGCAGGTAGCCGTTACCCGCCTTACGCCAGTCGGGATCGAGAAACAGGGTGCACAGCTCGCTGCTACCGGTATGGTCATTACTTAAAAACAGCGTAGGCAAGGCGTTGTAGACGTTAAGCTCTTTGGAGGCATGCACCAGGGTGCCGACCCGATAGTTGTACCAGGGATCGTTCAGCCCGACGGCAACCTCAATAGCGCAGACTCCGGCCACCGTGCCGCTGTCTGTATCCTCCAGCACAAACAGATAGCCCTGTTCGCTTTTGGGCAGCTCGCCCTGCCAGGTCTGTCGTGCCCTGGTGATACGCGCCGCAAGCGTGGCCTCGTCGGCGGGGAGCGAAGTGAGCCCGCCCCCGGTTTTTCCCGCCAGCCGCATCAGGGCGGGCAGATCGCTGTGCTCAATCGGACGGATCACCATCATGTTGCGTACCCCGCAAGAAATCGTTCGCAGGCGTGGGAGAAGCGTTCTATGCCGATGCGGATCTCCTCGTCGCTGATATTTAGCGCCGGGGCGAAGCGCACCACGTTGCCTCCGGCGATCAGCACCATCGCGCCCTCCTCGGCAGCAAGCTGGGCGATCTGTTTGGCTTTCCCACTCCAGGCGGCGTTCAGCTCGCAGCCAATCAGCAGGCCGACGCCTCTGATCTCTTTAAACAGGGCCAAACGGGCATTGATTCCCTGTAGCTGCTCGACAAATGCCTGCTGGCGCTGCTTCACACCATCAAGGAAAGCGCTGTTATTGACGTTATCCAGCAGCGCCCCCGCCACGGCAGCGGCCAGCGGATTACCGCCGTAGGTTGTCCCGTGCGTGCCGACGGTCATCACGCTGGCGAATGCCTCTCGCGTCAGCATCGCGCCAATCGGAAAACCACCGCCCAACGCTTTGGCGGTGGTCAGCACGTCCGGCGTGATGCCGTAGTGCATATAGGCATAGAGCTCGCCGGTACGCCCCACTCCCGTCTGCACCTCATCAAAGATCAGCAGCGCGTTATGGCGATCGCACAGCTCACGCAGCGCCTGTAGAAATTCGGGCTTCGCTGGCACTACGCCGCCTTCGCCCTGAATGGGTTCAACAATCACCGCGCAGGTAGCATCGGTAATCAGCGCCTGAGCAGAGGCAATATCGTTAAACACCGCGTGGTGGATATCTGGCGGCAGCGGGGCAAAATCCTGCGAGTAGGTAGGCTGGCCTCCGGCGCTGACGGTAAACAGCGTCCGGCCATGAAAGGCATTTTTAAAGGCGACAATGCCGCTCTTCTGCGCGCCATAGCGGTCGTGCGCATATTTGCGCGCCAGCTTAAGCGCTGCCTCGTTGGCTTCCGCGCCGGAGTTACAGAAGAAGACCCGATCGGCAAAAGTGGCATCGATAAGTCGTTTTGCCAGCCGCAGCGCTGGCTCGTTGGTGTAGCCGTTGCCGGTATGCCAGAACTTGCCCGCCTGTTCGCTCAGGGCGCGGCACAGGCCCGGGTGAGCATGGCCCAGCGCGTTAACGGCAATGCCGCCAGCGAAGTCGATATACTCTTTCCCCTGCTGATCCCACAGGCGGGAACCCTCACCACGAACCGGAATAAAAGGTGCAGGCGCATACACCGGCAGCATCCACTCATCAAAACTCTCACGCGTAACTGACAGAGACATAGCAACCTCATCAGGTAAATGAAACGTTGTTAATATGTTAATTATTGTGAACATTGGCCCTGTGAATGTAGATTGCACGCATCGTGCCAGCCAGCGATAAAAATGCATAACGTCGGAGCGGAAACGAAATATCAATGAGTTACAGCAGAACGCTATTCAATAAAACTGCATAAAAAGTGAATAATATTATTAAAAAGGCCGATGGCGAGGTGTGAGAGCAGCAGATTTATGCAGGGATAAAATTTAATTCTGGAAGTGTGATCGCAAGCGAAACTTACCGCCGTTTAGCGCTCTATTGCGGTGCAGACTGCCCTTTTATAGGGCGTGATGCATATTACTAATCCAGAGCGGATACGCTGCGTTTTTTCTGTTAACATCTGGGCTTACTTATTGGCTATGTGGCAGAAAATATGAAATTTGTTTCTTTTAATATCAACGGGCTGCGCGCGCGCCCCCATCAGCTGGCGGCAATCGTAGAGAAACACCAGCCGGACGTGATTGGCCTGCAGGAGACAAAGGTTCACGACGATATGTTCCCGCTCGAAGAGGTGGCGAAGCTGGGCTACAACGTCTTTTATCACGGCCAGAAAGGGCATTACGGCGTGGCGCTGCTGACTAAAGAGACACCGGTCTCAGTGCGTCGCGGCTTTCCCGGTGACGACGGCGAGGCGCAGCGCCGGATCATCATGGCAGAGATCCCTTCTACGCTCGGCAATATTACAGTGATCAACGGCTATTTCCCGCAGGGCGAAAGCCGCGACCATCCGACAAAATTCCCGGCGAAAGAGAAGTTTTATGCCGATCTGCAGAGCTATCTGGATAACGAGCTGAAGAAGGATAGCCCGGTACTAATCATGGGCGACATGAATATTAGCCCCACGGATCTCGATATCGGCATCGGCGAAGAGAGCCGTAAGCGCTGGCTGCGCGGCGGCAAGTGCTCGTTCCTGCCGGAAGAGCGTGAGTGGCTGGGCCGCCTGCTGGAGTGGGGGCTGGTGGATACCTTCCGCCACGCGAACCCGGAAACGCAGGATCGCTACTCCTGGTTCGACTACCGCTCAAAAGGGTTTGATGACAACCGTGGGCTGCGTATCGATCTGCTGCTCGCCAGCCAGTCGCTGGCAAGCCGTTGCCAGGAGACCGGCATCGATTACGATATCCGCAGCATGGAGAAGCCCTCCGACCATGCGCCGGTATGGGCCAGCTTTACGCTCTGATCCGGTTAGATAACGCCGGGCGGCGGATACGCCTTGCCCGGCCTACGGAGCTTGCCACATGTAGGCCCGTGCAGGCGGCCGCCGGGCATTAAACACACTTATTCCCGTACTCGCCGCCACACCAGCGGGTTAGTGCTGAGCGTACGTTCGTCGCGCTGGCACTGCAGTAGTACCCCCTCTGCCTTGATCACCGCGCCTTCCGAGTAGTTCTGATCCTGATAGATACAGCACAGATTACAGGGCTGCGGACGCTGTCCGCCCGCGCTAAAGACCTCTGGCGGAACGTTCACCTCCACGTCCGGGCGGATAGGGTCAGCCTGCGCCCCAGCGGATAAAAGTCCAAGCAGTGCAATCACGTAACGGTTCATCGATGATGCTTCCTTTTTTAGTTCTGACGATCACTATAACGGTAAACCGGGCTGGTTCCTTTAATTTATCTACTCATCGTTTTTAGTTATGACTTTGGCTCACTTATAAATTTCCCTTTGCGGGTCAACTTTTCGCTTGCCTGGCAAAGTGGTACGGGTGGTATAGTCGAAAACAGCGCTAAAACGCTCACACAACGCACATAATTTATTATAAGAGGAACTTATCTCTATGGATCAAGCACGCTCTCTGGAATCATTTCTTACCCATGTTCAACAGCGCGACCCGCATCAGAGCGAGTTTGCGCAGGCCGTTCGCGAGGTGATGACCACGCTCTGGCCATTTCTTGAAGCAAATCCGCACTATCGTCAAATGTCGCTGCTTGAGCGGCTGGTAGAGCCGGAGAGGGTGATCCAGTTTCGCGTGGTGTGGGTAGATGATAAGAATCAGGTGCAGGTCAACCGCGCCTGGCGCGTGCAGTTTAACTCTGCTATCGGCCCATTTAAGGGCGGCATGCGCTTCCAACCTTCGGTAAACCTGTCGATCCTTAAGTTCCTTGGCTTTGAGCAGACCTTTAAAAACGCCCTCACCACCCTGCCGATGGGCGGGGGGAAAGGCGGCAGCGACTTCGATCCCAAGGGCAAAAGCGAAGGTGAAGTGATGCGTTTCTGCCAGGCGCTGATAACCGAGCTGTATCGCCATCTGGGGCCTGACACCGACGTTCCCGCAGGAGATATCGGCGTCGGCGGCCGCGAGGTGGGCTTTATGGCGGGGATGATGAAAAAGCTCTCCAACAGCAGCGCCTGCGTCTTTACCGGCAAGGGACTCTCTTTCGGCGGCAGCCTGATCCGCCCCGAAGCGACCGGCTACGGCCTGGTCTACTTCACTGACGCGATGCTCAAGCGTCACGGCCTGAGCTTTGAAGGGATGCGTGTGGCGGTCTCTGGCTCCGGTAACGTGGCGCAGTACGCTATCGAAAAAGCCATGCAGTTTGGCGCTCGCGTTATCACCGCCTCCGATTCCGGCGGCACCGTGGTAGATGAAGCTGGTTTTACGGTTGAGAAGCTGGCGCGCCTGTGCGAAATCAAAGCCAGCCGCGATGGCCGTCTCGCCGACTACGCCCGCGAGTTTGGCCTGGTCTGGCTGGAAGGCAAGCAGCCGTGGTCCGTGCCGGTGGATATCGCTCTGCCGTGCGCGACCCAGAACGAGCTGGGCGAGGAAGCAGCCCGTCAGCTGATCGCCAACGGCGTGAAGGCGGTGGCGGAAGGCGCGAATATGCCCACTACCATCGAAGCTACCGATCTGTTCCTTGAGGCGGGGGTGCTGTTTGCGCCAGGCAAAGCGGCCAACGCGGGCGGGGTCGCCACTTCCGGTCTGGAGATGGCGCAGAACGCCGCGCGCCTGGGCTGGAAAGCAGAGAAAGTCGATGCACGCCTGCACCACATCATGTTGGATATTCACCACGCCTGCGTGGAGTACGGCGGCGAAGGTAAACAGACCCACTACGTGCGCGGGGCAAACATTGCCGGGTTCGTGAAGGTGGCCGACGCGATGATCGGCCAGGGTGTAATTTAAGTTTCGGCTTGCCCGGTGGCGCTACGCTTACCGGGCCTACGGCGAGTGAATTTCTTCTTATCGCCGCCGCCCGGCGCAACAATCCCTTTAAACTGGCGAACCGGCGTACTGCGCGCCTGATCGATCAGCTGATAGAGCGTGCCCACCAGCGGCTGCATAAAGTCCTGATAGCGGCACTGTTTCTCGCTGATCTGCGTCAGGACTGACTCCCAGTGGGCGGTCATATCCGGCCTTGCGGCCATCTCCGGCAGAGAGTGGATCAGCGCCCGTCCCGCGTCGGTAGAGAGAATGCTCCGCCCTTTCTTGTGCAGGAACCCACGTTTAAAGAGCAGCTCGATAATCCCTGCACGAGTCGCTTCTGTGCCCAGACCGTCGGTGGCGCGGAGGATCTTCTTGAGATCTTTATCCTGCACGAAGCGCGCAATCCCGGTCATGGCCGAAAGCAGCGTGGCATCGGTAAAAGGCCGCGGCGGCTGCGTCTGGCGCTCAACCACCTCCCCCTTCTCACACAGCAGCTCATCGCCCTTCGCCACCACCGGCAGCGGCGTGCCGTCGTTCTCTTCGTCCCGCTCTTTGCTGCCGAGCAGGGTCCGCCACCCGGCCTGGGCCAGAAAACGCGCCTTCGCCAGGAACTTGCCGTTGGCGATATCCAGCTCGATCTCGCACTTGCGGAACATCGCATCCGGGCAGAACTGCATCAGATACTGACGGGCAATCAGGCCATAGACCTTCGCTTCATTCTCATGAAGGTTCACCGTGCTGCTGCGCGCCGTGGGAATAATGGCGTGGTGGGCGTCGACCTTTTTATCGTCCCAGCAGCGGTTACGCCGATCTGCGTCGATCGCCGGCTGCGGCAGCAGGTCCGGGGCGTGCACGCCAATGGCCTTCATCACCGAATGGCGTCCGGCAAAGTGCTCCTCTGGCAGATAGCGGCTGTCAGAGCGCGGATAGGTGATCAGCTTATGGGTCTCATAGAGCTTCTGGCAGATATCCAGCACGTTTTGCGCGCTCAGCCCGAAGCGCTTTGCCGCCTCAATCTGCAATGAAGAGAGCGAGAACGGCAGCGGCGCGGGCTCCGACTCCTGCTTGTCGTTATAGCGGGTAACGTGGGCTGGCTGACCGGAGATCCGTTTGACCACGTGCTCCGCCAGGGTCCGGTTGAGCAGACGCCCCTCCTCATCCTGATGCGGCTCGCAGGCCTCGCTCGGCTGCCAAAGGGCGGTAAAGCGCTCATCCTTCGGCGTAACGATATGCGCTTTGACCTCAAAGAAATCTTTAGCGACAAAGTTCTCAATCTCTTCATCGCGGCGCACCACCAGCCCCAGCACCGGGGTCTGGACGCGCCCCACCGAGAGCACCCCCTGGTAGCCCGCGTTGCGCCCCAGCAGCGTCCAGGCGCGGGTCATATTGATACCATAGAGCCAGTCGGCCCTTGCCCGCGCCAGCGCCGAGACGCAGAGCGGAATAAACTCGCTGTTGGCGCGCAGGCGACCAATGGCTCGCTCTACCGCCTGCGGGTTGAGATCGTTAATCAAACAGCGCTGGACGCGCTGGCGCTTCTCCGCTGGGAGCTGGAGGTAGTCAAGCACCTCATCCACCAGCAGCTGGCCTTCGCGATCCGGGTCACCAGCATGAACAATCTCGCTGGCCTCGCCGAGCAGACGCTTGATCACGTTGATCTGTTTGGTGACCGAGGCGCGCGGCTGCAGCTGCCACTTCTCGGGCACGATAGGCAGATCCGCCAGGCTCCAGCGGGCGTAACGGCTATCATAGACGTCCGGCTGCGCCTGCTCGAGCAGATGGCCGATGCACCAGGTCACCACCTGACCATTGCCACACTCGATGTAGCCGTCGCCCTTGCGATGGGGCTTAGGCAGCACGTCGGCAATGGCGCGACCCAGGCTGGGTTTCTCGGCAATAAACAACCGCATTGCTTAAATAATCTCAATCATTGGGCGACCCGCCCGGGCCGTCACCAGCTCGCCGATGGCGCTGAGGGTGATATCAAACTCGGCGGCGGTGGCTTTCACCTCCGCTTCCGCCTCCGGCGAGACCGCCAGCAGCAGGCCGCCGGAGGTTTGCGGATCGCAGAGCAGATCCCGCCACGCCTGCGGCATAGGCCCCATCAGGTGACCGTAGCTGGCAAAGTTGCGCTGCGTACCGCCGGGTACCGCGCCCTGCGCAATGTACTCTTCTACGCCAGGCAGCTTGGGCACCGCCTCATAGCGTACCTGCGCCTGCACGCCCGCCCCCTGGCACACCTCGCTCAGATGACCGAGCAGGCCAAAGCCGGTGACGTCGGTCATGGCTTTCACCCCTGGGATGTTCGCAAAGGCGGCACCAGCAATATTCATCTGGCACATCACGTCCCGCGCCAGCCCCTGATGCTCTGGTTGCAGCAGCGATTTTTTCTCGGCGGTAGTGAGGACGCCAATCCCCAGCGGTTTGGTCAGAAATAGCTTGCACCCCGCCTCGGCGGTGCTGTTTCTCTTCACTCGCGCGGTCGGCACAATGCCGGTAACGGCCAGACCGAAGATAGGTTCCGGTGCGTCGATGGAGTGCCCCCCTGCCAGCGCAATTCCCGCCTGCTGGCAGGCAAAGCGCCCACCCTCGATCACCTCCCGGGCGATCTCCGGCGACAGCGTGGCGATCGGCCAGCCGAGGATCGCGATCGCCATGATCGGTTTACCACCCATCGCATAGATGTCGCTGATGGCGTTGGTCGCGGCGATACGGCCAAAGTCGTAGGGATTATCCACGATGGGCATAAAGAAATCGGTGGTGCTGATGACGCTCGTTCCGTTGCCGAGATCGTACACCGCCGCGTCATCCCGCGTCTCATTGCCGACCAGCAGATTAGGATCGACAAATTTCGCCTGCTCGCTATGCAGAATGGTCTCCAGCACCTTTGGCGAAATTTTGCACCCGCAACCTGCACCGTGGCTGTACTGTGTTAAACGAATAGCCTGCTCGCTCATGGACATCTCCTGTCAATTCGATCCCATTATGGTAGCGCTTAGAAATAGCGGACGAAAGGGGATGTATCCGGGATGCTCACCGTGGTAGCAGCCTTCAGCTGCGGCGTGCCGAGGTAGAGGAAGCCCACAATCTGATCCTGCTCGCGGCACGCCAGCGCTTCGCGCACTACCGGGCTGTCGGTTAGCGGCCCGCTGCGCCAGATGCCGTTAAAGCCCTGCGCCTGCGCCGCCATCTGCATCGCCATTACCGCGCAGCCTGCGGAGAGAAGCTGCTCCCAGCGCGGCACCTTCGGGTGGGCTTCACAGTGCGCAACTACCGCAATAATCAGCGGCGCACGAAACGGCGCGCTGCGGGCCTTATCGATATCCTTCTCTTCCTGCCCGGCCTCGGTGGCTGCGCGCGCCAGCAGCTGGCTAAAACGCTCGCGCCCTTCCCCTTCTACGATGAAAAAGCGCCACGGTTGCAGCGTACCGTGGTCCGGTGCACGCATACCCGCGCGCAGGATGTTCTCAAGAATTTCCCCTGCCGGCGCGGGTTCAGCCAGCCGGGAGGCGCTGCGACGGTTAACGAGCAGTTCTAGTGCGTCCATTAGTTAACTCCTGTCATCAAATTTGGGCATAAAATTAACATGCGCGGGAACTTTGTTACAGCGCCGACGGTGATTCCTGCTGACAAGAGGCCGTCGTGTAATTAGGATAACCGCACATTCCCGCACGGGGTGCGGTGGTTGTTAATCAGGTTAGGGAGAAGACATGCGAACCCTTTGGCGTATTATTGCCGGATTCTTTAAATGGACGTGGCGAGCGCTCAACTTTATGCGTGAGCTGGTGTTCAATATTTTTTTCATCTTGTTGATTCTGGTAGGCGTCGGCATCTGGATGCAGCTGAGCTCTGGCACGGCTGAGCATACCAGTCGGGGTGCATTACTTCTTGATATTACCGGCGTGGTGGTAGATAAACCTTCCAGCAGCAGCAAGCTGAGCGCGCTGGGCCGCCAGCTGTTTGGCGCCAGCTCTGACCGTCTGCAGGAGAACTCCCTGTTTGATATCGTGGAGACTATTCGCCAGGCGCAGGCCGATCGCAATATTACGGGTATTGTCCTCGATCTGAAAAACTTTGCCGGGGCCGATCAGCCCTCAATGCAGTATATCGGCAAGGCGCTGAAGGCGTTCCGCGACAGCGGCAAACCGGTCTATGCCGTCGGGGATAACTACAGCCAGGGGCAGTACTACCTTGCCAGCTTTGCCAATAAGGTGTGGCTCTCGCCGCAGGGCATGGTAGATCTGCACGGCTTTGCCACTAACGGCCTCTACTACAAATCGCTACTCGACAAGCTGAAGGTCTCGACCCACGTCTTCCGTGTGGGTACCTATAAATCTGCCGTTGAGCCGTTTATCCGTGACGATATGTCCCCCGCCGCGCGCGAGGCTGACAGCCGCTGGATTGGCGAACTCTGGCAGAACTACCTGGGTACGATTGCCGCCAACCGCCAGATCACCCCGCAGCAGCTCTTCCCAGGCGCCCAGGGCGTGCTGGATGGCTTACGCAAAGTGGGTGGCGACACCGCTAAATACGCGCTGGACAACAAGCTGGTTGATACGCTGGGCAGCAGCGCCGATGCTGAAAAAGCGTTAGTAAAACAGTTTGGCTGGAGCGATGAGGATAAAAACTATCGCGCGATTAGCATGTATGACTATCCACTGAAAAAACCGAGTGAAGTGGGCAGCAGCGTGGCGGTGATCTTTGCCAACGGCGCGATCATGGACGGGGAAGAGTCGGCCGGCAACGTGGGGGGTGACACCACCGCCGCGCAGATCCGTGACGCGCGCATCGACCCCAATGTTAAAGCCATCGTGCTGCGGGTTAACAGCCCTGGCGGCAGCGTCACCGCTTCAGAGGTGATCCGTGCCGAACTGGCCGCAGCGAAGGCGGCGGGCAAGCCGGTGGTAGTCTCGATGGGCGGTATGGCGGCATCGGGGGGCTACTGGATCTCCACCCCGGCCAACTACATTGTGGCTAACCCCAGCACGCTCACCGGCTCCATCGGTATCTTCGGGGTGATTAACACCGTCGAGAAGAGCCTTAATGAACTGGGCGTGCATACGGACGGTGTGGCCACCTCCCCGCTGGCAGATGTGTCGGTCACTAAAGCTCTGCCGCCGCAGGTGCAGGAGATGATGCAGTTGAGCATCGAGAACGGCTATCAGCGCTTTATCTCTCTTGTGGCTCAGGCGCGTAAATCGACGCCGGAACAGGTCGATAAGATTGCTCAGGGTCACGTCTGGACCGGCGAGGATGCGAAAAACAACGGTCTGGTGGATGCGCTGGGTGATTTCGACGATGCCGTGGCAAAAGCTGCCGAGCTGGCGAAGCTGAAGCAGTGGCATATCGAGTACTACCAGGACGAGCCGACCTTCCTGGCTCGCATGATGGACGGTTTCTCCGGTGAGATCCGCGCCATGCTGCCGCAGGCCTTGCAGGCTTACCTGCCCGCCCCGCTGGCAGCGGCGGCGGATACGGTCAAAACCGAGACTGACAAGCTGGCGGTATTTAACGATCCGCAAAGCCGCTACGCGTTTTGCCTGACCTGCGCCAACATCCGATAATACATCTCCCCCCGTTAACGGGGGGATTTTCTTTGCAGTAGAAGAACAGACAACCATGCAAAAAAAATCAATTTACGTCGCCTATACCGGCGGGACCATTGGCATGCAGCGTTCGGAACAGGGATACATTCCGGTCTCTGGCCATCTGCAACGCCAGCTGGCGCTGATGCCCGAGTTTCATCGTCCAGAGATGCCAGACTTTACTATCCACGAATATGATCCGCTGATGGATTCGTCGGATATGACCCCCGAAGACTGGCAGCACATCGCAGACGATATCAAAGCTAACTACGATCGCTACGATGGCTTTGTGATCCTGCACGGCACCGATACAATGGCCTTTACCGCCTCGGCGCTGTCGTTCATGCTGGAGAACCTTGGCAAACCGGTAATAGTGACAGGGTCACAAATACCCCTCGCGGAATTGCGCTCTGACGGGCAGATTAACCTGCTCAACGCCCTCTATGTCGCGGCTAACTATCCGATTAACGAAGTGACGCTGTTCTTCAACAACCGTCTGTTTCGCGGTAACCGTACCACAAAAGCCCACGCGGACGGCTTTAACGCCTTCGACTCCCCGAACCTGCAACCGCTGCTGGAAGCGGGCATCCATATCCGTCGCCTCGGCAACCCCGGCGCGCCGCGCTGCAACGGTGAGCTAATTGTTCACCGCATTACCCCGCAGCCGATCGGCGTGGTGACGATCTATCCAGGCATCTCCGCCGACGTGGTGCGCAACTTCCTGCGCCAGCCGGTAAAGGCGCTGATCCTGCGCTCCTATGGCGTAGGCAACGCGCCACAGAATGGCGAGTTTCTGCGCGAGCTGGAGGCAGCCAGCGCGCGTGGCATTGTGGTGGTTAATCTCACCCAGTGTATGTCTGGCAAGGTGAACATGGGCGGCTACGCCACCGGCAACGCACTGGCCCATGCGGGTGTCATCGGCGGCGCGGACATGACGGTTGAGGCGACGTTGACTAAGCTACACTGGCTGCTAAGCCAGGATCTGGACGCCGAGGCCATTCGCCAGGCGATGACCCAGAACCTGCGCGGCGAGCTAACCCCGGACGAATAAGGAGCTTGTCATGACACAACGCGCACTCTTGCTGGTGGATATACAGAACGATTTTTGTGCCGGTGGGGCGCTGGCGGTCCCGGAGGGCGACAGCGTAGTTGACGTAGCTAATGCGCTGATCGACTGGTGTAAAGTGCGTGGCGATGCGGTAGTAGCCAGTCAGGATTGGCACCCGGCCGATCATGGCAGCTTTGCCAGCCAGCACGCTGTAGAGCCCTATACCCAGGGAACGCTGGATGGGCTTCCGCAAACCTTCTGGCCCGATCACTGCGTTCAGGGAAGCGAGGGTGCCGAGCTGCATCCCCTGCTTCAGCAAAAAGCCATTGACGAGGTCTTTCACAAAGGTGAAAACCGGACCATTGACAGCTACAGCGCCTTTTTTGACAACGGCCATAAGCAGAAGACCGGGCTGGATGCCTGGCTGCGCATGCGCGGTATCACCGAGCTTATCGTGCTGGGTCTGGCGACGGACTACTGCGTGAAATTTACCGTGCTGGATGCGCTACAGCTGGGCTATCAGGTCAACGTGATAACCGACGGCTGCCGGGGAGTGAATATTGGTAAGCAGGACAGCGCTCAGGCGTTTATGGAGATGGCGTCCGAAGGGGCAACGCTCTATACGCTGGCAGATTGGGTAGAGACCCACGCCTGATTAATGCCCGGTGGCGCTACGCTTACCGGGCCTACATGGGTGTGTAGGCCGGGCAAACGCAGTGCCGCCCGGCGTTTACCAATGCATTACTTGAACGTCGCGATCGGTTTGGGCGCGATGCCAAACTCCTCTTTCAGCTGCTGCTTGCTCTTCATCACCATCTGGCCGTTGGTATCGATGGTCATATGCTGCGCCTCGGTATTGTGACGTGCCTGCCAGAGCATCACCAGCTGCAGGCTGTTCTCTTTCTGCTCCGGCGTTAGCGCCACGCCATCGGGCCATTTCCCGGTCTCAACTGCCGTCGCCAGCCGCTGATAAACTTCCGGCGTCATGCTTGCCACAAGCTCATTAATTTCCATCGTTCACCCGCTTTGGTGGAATAATTTGCTGAATCGATTCTCTAGCCCTTAATCTGCTCGCCGTCAGCCTCATCGTTGAAGCTCAACGAGGCCGAATTGACACAGAAACGCTCCCCGGTCGGCTGTGGGCCATCCGGGAAAACATGGCCTAAATGGGCGTCACAATTGCCGCAGCGGATCTCAATTCGCTGCATGCCATGTGAGTAATCGTTAAGATACCGGATAGCATTTTCACTGACCGGCTCGTAGAAGCTTGGCCAGCCGCAGCCGGAGTCATATTTGCTCTGAGAGTTAAACAGGGCAGCATCGCACACCAGGCAGTGATAGACGCCTTCGCGCTTGTTATGCAACAGCTTACCGCTGAACGGCGGCTCTGTGCCGTGGTTTTGCGTCACATAAAACTGCATTTCAGTAAGGCTTTTTTTCAGGTCATCCTGAGAGGAGTGATTAGCCATATGCTTGCTTCTCGCTATAGGGTCATTTACATCTTTTGTGTGATTCTAACAAAACATTAACAGTGGCGTCCTGACTTTTGTTCTAAACTTAGGCGGTGCGAAAATGTAGCGGAGGAATTGTGATCTATTTCACGTTTTTATCCTGCATGCCCTTTAAAATCCACGCCGGCGGCCCCATACGGGTTGTAGCTGATTGGAATAGTGAGACGACATCGCCGCGCAAAGGTTATGCACAGGATTGATTTGTCGCAATGATTGACACGATTCCGCTTGACGCTGCGTAAGGTTTTTGTAATTTTACAGCCAACCTTTTATTCACTAACAAATAGCTGGTGGAATATATGACTATCAAAGTAGGTATCAACGGTTTTGGCCGTATCGGTCGCATTGTTTTCCGTGCTGCTCAGGAACGTTCTGACATCGAAATCGTTGGCATCAACGATCTGTTAGACGCTGACTACATGGCGTACATGCTGAAGTATGACTCAACTCACGGTCGTTTCAACGGCACCGTTGAAGTCAAAGACGGCCATCTGGTTGTTAACGGCAAAACCATCCGTGTTACCGCTGAAAAAGACCCGGCTAACCTGAAATGGGACGAAATCGGCGTTGACGTTGTTGCTGAAGCTACCGGTATCTTCCTGACCGACGAGACTGCTCGTAAGCACATCACTGCTGGCGCGAAAAAAGTTGTTCTGACCGGTCCGTCTAAAGATAACACCCCGATGTTTGTTAAAGGCGCTAACTTTGACAAATACGAAGGCCAGGACATCGTTTCTAACGCATCCTGCACCACCAACTGCCTGGCACCGCTGGCGAAAGTTATCAACGACAACTTCGGCATCATCGAAGGCCTGATGACTACCGTTCACGCGACTACCGCTACTCAGAAAACCGTTGATGGCCCGTCTCACAAAGACTGGCGCGGCGGCCGTGGCGCGTCCCAGAACATCATCCCGTCCTCTACCGGTGCTGCTAAAGCAGTAGGTAAAGTACTGCCAGAACTGAATGGCAAACTGACCGGTATGGCGTTCCGCGTTCCGACTCCGAACGTATCCGTTGTTGACCTGACCGTACGTCTGGAAAAAGCAGCGTCTTACGAAGAGATCAAGAAAGCCATCAAAGCCGCTTCTGAAGGCGAAATGAAAGGCGTTCTGGGTTATACCGAAGACGACGTTGTTTCCACCGACTTCAACGGCGAAATTTGCACTTCCGTGTTCGATGCCAAAGCAGGTATCGCACTGAACGACAACTTCGTTAAACTGGTCTCCTGGTACGACAACGAAACCGGCTACTCTAACAAAGTACTGGACCTGATTGCGCACATCTCCAAATAAGATGTGACACTCAACTTAAGAGCGACTTCGGTCGCTCTTTTTTTTGGCTTAAGACAGAGGATTGAGGGATACGAATATGATTAATAAAATTTTTGCTCTTCCGGTAGTCGAACACATTACCCCGGTGATTTCCCGCCGCCAGCTGGACGAGCTGGAGGTGCTTGTCATCGATCACCCGCAGGTAAAAGCCTCTTTTGCCCTACAGGGCGCGCATCTGCTCTCGTTTAAACCGGCAGGCGAAGAGGAAGTGCTGTGGCTGAGCGGCAATACGCCGTTCAAAAATGGCGTGGCGCTGCGCGGCGGTGTACCCGTGTGCTGGCCGTGGTTTGGCCCGGCGCAGCAGCAGGGTCTGCCCGCCCACGGTATTGCCCGCATCCTGCCGTGGACGCTCACCGCCCATAACGAAGATGAGAACGGCGTGGTGCTGACCTTTGAACTGCAAAGCAGCGACGCGACCCGTGAACTGTGGCCGCACGATTTCACCCTCTTTGCCCGCTTTAAGCTTTGCCAGACCTGTGAGATTGAGCTGGAAGCCCACGGCGAGTTTGAGACCACCTCCGCCCTGCACACTTATTTTAACGTGGGCGACATCAGCGCGGTGAAGGTTAGCGGGCTCGGCGATCGTTTTATCGATAAGGTGAACAACGCCCAGGAAGATGTTTTGACCGACGGCGTGCAGACCTTCCCGGACCGTACCGACCGTGTCTATCTCAATCCGGAAGCGTGCAGCGTTATCCACGACGGTGCGCTAAATCGCGCGATTGAGGTGATCCACCACCATCACAGCAACGTGGTGGGCTGGAACCCAGGCCCGGCCCTCTCTGTCAGCATGGCCGATATGCCGGACGATGGTTACAAAACCTTTGTTTGCGTGGAGTCAGCCTGCGTGACCGTACCGCAGAAAACCACCGAAGAGAAGCCGTCCCGTCTGGCGCAAACCATTCGCGTGAGCAAGCGTTAATCGTTAAACGCGCTGTGCCCTCTCACCCAGAGAGGGCTTTTTCTCTACACCACATCCAGCGGCGTTTTGCGGCCCGGTGCCGGAAAGGCACGATCAAGCTGGCTCAGTTCATCCGCTGACAGAGTTAAATCGAGCGCGGCAGCGTTCTCCTTAACGTGCGCGACGCTGGCGGCCTTCGGGATCGCCATTACACCCTTATGGCTGATAACCCATGCCAGCAGCACCTGTGCGGCACTGACGTCATGCCCGTGGGCGATCTCGCGAACGGTAGCGTTTTCCAGCAGGCCATCGCGCAGGCGGCCAGCCTGAGCTAGCGGACAGTAGGCCATCACCGGCAGATGCTGCTGCTGGCACCAGGGCAGGAGATCAAATTCAATGCCGCGGGAGGCGAGATGGTAGAGCACCTGGTTGGTCACGCATGCTTTCCCGCCCTCAACCTGCCAGAGTTCCTGCATATCGCTATAGTCGAGATTGGAGACGCCCCAGCGGCGGATTTTTCCCTGGCGGATCAGGGTCTCCATCGCCGCAACGGTTTCGGCCAGAGAGTAGTTACCGCGCCAGTGCAGCAAATAGAGATCGAGATAGTCGGTGCCGAGACGGCGTAGACTGGCTTCACAGGCGGAAATCGCCTTCTGGCCCCCCGCATTCCACGGATAGACCTTCGACACCAGAAACACCTCGTCGCGCCTGCCCATAATCGCTTCACCTACCACCACCTCTGCACCACCGTCGGCGTACATTTCAGCAGTGTCGATAAGGGTCAGGCCGAGATCCAGTCCGGCGCGAAGCGCTGCCACCTCGTTTTGCCGCTGACGGGGATTTTCACCCATATACCAGGTGCCCTGCCCGATAGCGGCCAGCGGCTGGCTGTCGGCAAACTGCACACGTTTTTCTGTCATGGTTTCCTCCTGGTTTGATTCTCCTGGAACGATTGCCCTACCGTAAAACAAACAGGGCGCAAGCGCCCTGTTGATATGTCTGGATCGTGCATGTGGAATGCACGATGCTTTGAGTATAAGCGTTAGAAGCTGTACGTCACCCCGGTAGAGAAGACCCCGGCCCAGGACTTATCAACCATCGGGCTGTCTTTGATCTCATCCCCCAGACGGGTATAGCGGCCTATGCCATATACGCTCCAGCTATCGTTCAGCTGGTAGCTGGCGCTCAGCTCCAGGTACGGACTCCAGTCGCTGTCTGGATCATAGGTACGCAGACCGCTGCTACGAGACTCATGACCCGAGACGCCGTAGTAGTATTCGTTCTGGTTTTCGCTGCTCCACTCGGCACCAATCCCCGGCGTCAGGGTTAGACCGCCGTTGGTATAGCGGTAGAGCCAGGCCAGATCCCAGGTGATACCGTTGCTGTTATCAAGCGTGTCGCCAGCCAGTGAGGTGCGTAAAAAACCGTACTGGGTGTTATGCACATAAGACAGACCCGCCATCAGCGTAGATTTACGCTTATCGAGCTGGCGCAGCTGCCAGTCATCGCTGTCTTTCGGCCGGAAGTGGAACGGATTGTAGTAGGCGGTGATAGAGAGCTTATCGCTGTCATCGTTCCAGAGATAGTAGCCGCCGCCGAGGCCGTGGAACCAGAAGTTCTCGCCTTCGTAGTTGATCACCGGGACGGGGGCGACTTCGCGATCGTAATCTTTATAAGGTGTCTCAAGCACACCGACGCCCGCGCCAATCGACCAAGGGCCCGCTGCGTTTGCCGTTGCGGCACATGATGCGATAAATACACCAAGCGCCAGAAATTTGAGTTTGGTCACAATCCTTTCCTTCCTGTAGTCAAATAATCAGCGGGAGCAGTGTAACCGCCCGCCTCCGTCATCCCAAATTTTTTCACTGATTATTATATAACTGAACGCAACAGCATGCTTTTTTAGCATGACAACCTGCTTAAGGTTAGATGACAGAGAGATGAATCGTCTTCACCACCCTTTATCTATGAAGAAAATAAATTTAGATGAGTTATTGATATGTCATTGAAAGTAGATTGCCGTGCAATGCAAGTTTTGCAAATGCCATCTACGCTTAATTTTAAGAAGGTGTATCGCGGGCGCGTTAACTGCTGGCGTTCACAACCTGGCATAAGGGTTGCTGTATTCCGGTGCTGAAGTAGAGCTAGCGTCGTTCAGCTTATCTCTTCCGGGAGCCTCCACTATTCATATGAACGGCTCTTTTCTTGTGCTAAAACGAAAGGACGGCATGCCATGAATATATTCGATCACTATCGCCAGCGTTATGAAGCTGCCAAGGACGAAGAGTTCACCCTGCAGGAGTTTCTCACCATTTGCCGCCAGGATCGCAGCGCCTATGCGAATGCGGCAGAACGGCTACTTACGGCTATCGGCGAGCCCGTGATGGTAGATACAGCTCTTGAGCCCAGGCTTTCCCGTCTATTTTCGAATCGGGTTGTCGCACGTTACCCAGCGTTTGAAGAGTTTTATGGCATGGAGGATGCCATCGAGCAGATTGTTTCCTATCTGAAACACGCTGCACAAGGGCTGGAAGAGAAGAAACAGATCCTTTACCTGCTGGGGCCGGTCGGCGGCGGTAAATCCTCCCTTGCTGAGCGCTTGAAATCACTGATGCAGCGCGTGCCGATCTATGTACTGAGCGCCAACGGCGAGCGTAGCCCGGTAAACGACCACCCTCTGTGCCTGTTTAACCCGCAGGAAGATGCGCAGATCCTTGAGAAAGAGTACGGCATCCCGCGCCGCTATCTCGGCACGATTATGTCACCGTGGGCGGCCAAGCGCCTGCATGAATTTGGTGGCGATATCACTAAGTTCCGGGTAGTAAAAGTATGGCCGTCCATCCTGGAGCAGATCGCCATCGCCAAAACCGAACCCGGCGATGAGAATAACCAGGATATTTCCGCGCTGGTGGGTAAAGTCGACATCCGCAAGCTGGAAAACCATGCCCAGAACGATCCTGATGCCTACGGCTACTCCGGCGCGCTGTGCCGGGCCAACCAGGGCATCATGGAGTTCGTCGAGATGTTTAAAGCGCCGATTAAGGTGCTGCACCCGCTGCTGACGGCAACCCAGGAGGGGAACTACAACGGTACGGAGGGGATCTCCGCCCTGCCATTCAACGGCATTATCCTTGCTCACTCGAACGAATCTGAGTGGGTGACATTCCGTAACAACAAGAACAACGAAGCCTTCCTTGACCGCGTCTATATCGTGAAGGTGCCCTACTGCCTGCGCATCTCGGAAGAGATCAAAATTTACGAGAAGCTGCTTAATCACAGCGAGCTGGCTCATGCCCCTTGCGCGCCGGGAACCCTCGAGACGCTGTCTCGCTTCTCTATCCTCTCGCGTCTGAAAGAGCCGGAAAACTCCAGTATCTACTCAAAAATGCGTGTCTATGACGGCGAAAGTCTGAAAGACACCGATCCGAAAGCGAAGTCTTATCAGGAGTATCGGGACTACGCCGGGGTAGACGAAGGGATGAACGGGCTATCGACGCGCTTCGCATTTAAAATTCTCTCCCGGGTCTTTAACTTTGACCACGTTGAGGTCGCGGCGAACCCGGTACATCTCTTCTATGTGCTGGAGCAGCAGATTGAGCGTGAACAGTTCCCTCAAGAGCAGGCCGAACGCTATCTTGAGTTCCTGAAGGGTTATCTGATCCCAAAATATGCCGAATTTATTGGTAAAGAGATCCAGACCGCCTACCTGGAATCCTACTCCGAATACGGTCAGAACATTTTTGACCGTTACGTGACCTATGCGGATTTCTGGATCCAGGATCAGGAGTATCGCGACCCGGATACCGGTCAGCTGTTTGACCGTGAATCCCTGAACGCAGAGCTGGAAAAAATCGAGAAGCCTGCCGGGATCAGCAACCCGAAAGACTTCCGCAATGAGATCGTCAACTTTGTACTGCGCGCCCGCGCCAATAACAGCGGCCGCAATCCGAACTGGACCAGCTACGAAAAACTGCGCACGGTCATCGAGAAGAAAATGTTCTCGAACACCGAGGAGCTGCTGCCGGTGATTTCGTTCAACGCCAAAACCTCTACGGATGAGCAGAAGAAACACGACGATTTTGTCGACCGGATGATGGAGAAAGGTTATACCCGTAAACAGGTGCGCTTGCTGTGCGAATGGTATCTGCGCGTTCGTAAATCGTCCTAAAACAGAGGCCCGGTAGCGCACACGCCTACCGGGCCGACCACTGGAACGGCAAAGCACCGTGGATGGAGGGCTTATGACCTGGTTCATCGACCGGCGTCTTAACGGCAAAAACAAGAGCACGGTTAACCGTCAGCGTTTCTTGCGCCGTTATAAATCGCAAATAAAGCAGTCGATCTCCGAGGCGATCAACAAGCGCTCGGTGACCGACGTAGAGAGCGGCGAGTCCGTCTCTATTCCTTCAGAAGATATTAGCGAACCCATGTTCCACCAGGGTCGGGGTGGCCTACGCAACCGTGTACATCCTGGCAACGATCACTTTGTGCAGAACGACCGTATCGAACGTCCGCAGGGCGGCGGCGGTGGCGGAGGTAGCGGCCAGGGTCAGGCAAGCCAGGATGGCGAAGGCCAGGACGAGTTTGTCTTTCAGATCTCGAAAGATGAGTACCTTGACCTGCTGTTTGAAGATCTGGCCCTGCCAAACCTGAAGAAGAACCAGCATCGGCAGCTTAACGAGTATAAAACGCACCGCTCGGGCTACACCTCCAACGGGGTGCCAGCCAACATCAGCGTCGTGCGCTCGCTGCAAAATTCGCTGGCACGCCGAACGGCGATGACGGCGGGTAAACGGCGCGAGCTGCGGGCGCTGGAGGAGGATCTGACAACCGTTGCGAAGAGTGAGCCTGCACAGCTGCTGGAAGAGGAGCGACTGCGTAAGGAGATTGCTGAGCTGCGGGCTAAGATCGAGCGTGTCCCGTTCATCGACACTTTTGATTTGCGTTACAAGAACTACGAGAAGCGTCCGGAGCCTTCAAGTCAGGCGGTGATGTTTTGCCTGATGGACGTCTCCGGCTCAATGGACCAGGCCACTAAGGATATGGCCAAGCGTTTTTATATTCTGCTCTATCTCTTCCTGAGCAGAACCTATAAGAACGTAGAGGTGGTCTATATCCGCCACCACACGCAGGCGAAGGAGGTCGACGAGCATGAGTTCTTCTACTCTCAGGAGACCGGCGGGACGATTGTCTCTAGCGCGCTGAAGCTGATGGATGAGGTAGTTAAGGAGCGCTACGATCCGGCGCAGTGGAATATCTATGCGGCGCAGGCGTCGGATGGCGATAACTGGGCCGATGATTCACCGCTGTGTCATGAGATTCTGGCGAAGAAAATATTGCCGGTGGTGCGCTACTACAGCTATATCGAGATCACCCGTCGAGCGCATCAGACCCTGTGGCGTGAGTATGAGCATCTGCAGGCAACGTTTGAAAACTTTGCTATGCAGCATATCCGCGACCAGGAGGATATCTACCCAGTCTTCCGCGAGCTGTTCCATAAACAGACCTCGGATTCTCACAACTAACACCTACCCAGCCGGTAAAGCGATTTACCGGCTGCCCGGCGGCGCTTCGCTTGCACGGGCCTACAACAGCATGCAGAACGTGTAGGCCGGGTAAGGCGTTAGCCGCCACCCGGCGTCTGTCACCCCATCCGCTCCAGAATAAGCACCGACGCGACCAGCACGGCGATGATGCCTAAAAAGGATGAGGTAATAATCAGCGTCTCGGTCAGCATCGGATCGTTCATTTTGTCGTCTCTTTTCTGCGCGATACAGCATTCATAATAGGGCGACATGAACATTCAATGACAGCCAAACTGTTTTTAAGTGAAACTTTTAGGAACTTTCGTAGCGGGGTGAAAAAGTTCTGCTGCCATACGCAGATAGGGTAAAGTAAGCGGGCTTCTTTTTTTGCCTGGAACCACCCTTTATGTTCGATACCACGCTGTTTATCCTGCTGGGCCTGACTGCCCTTGGCTTCATTAGCCACAACACTACCGTTGCCGTGTCGATCATGGTGCTGATTATGATCCGCATGACCCCGCTGAACGTCTATTTTCCGTGGATTGAGAAACAGGGCCTGACCATCGGGATTATCATTCTCACCATCGGCGTCATGGCCCCGATCGCCAGCGGCACGCTGCCGCCCTCAACGCTGCTGCACTCCTTTGTAAACTGGAAGTCGCTGATTGCCATTGCGGTTGGGATCTTTGTTTCGTGGCTTGGCGGACGCGGCGTCGCGCTAATGAGCGCGCAGCCCTCGCTGGTAGCGGGACTGCTGGTAGGGACGGTGCTGGGCGTGGCCCTGTTCCGGGGCGTGCCGGTCGGGCCACTGATTGCGGCGGGTCTGGTATCGCTGCTACTTGGCCGCCAGTAAGCTACGGCGCTGCCAGCGCTTAACCGAGTGCTCCAACAGGGTACAGAGAAGGTAGTAGACCAGTCCGGTAAAGATAAACAGCGCTGCCGGATAGACCTGCACCCGGCTGTTGACCTGGCCCGCGACGGTGGTCAGCTCCGGGACGTTGACAATAAACGCCAGCGACGTGTCTTTCAGCAGGGCAATGAGCAGCCCCACGTAAGAGGGAAGCGCGTTACGCAGCGCCTGCGGAAGCAGCACCCAGCGCAGCAGCTGGACGCTGCTGAAGCCTCCCGCCAGCGCCGCCTCATGCTGTCCCTTGGGCAACGAGCCGATGGCAGCAAGCGTGGAGTACATCACCGAGGCAGAGGTAAACCACGCCAGCGCCAGAGTCACGGTCACCGCACCGGGCAGATCGGCCCCGGTTAACATCGGCAGCAGAAACCACAGCCAGAAGATAACGAAGATCAGCGGAATGCCGCGGATGATCTCCGCCCAGGCAAACAGCACGTTGCGCGGCCAGCCCTTGAAGCGCCAGGCAAGGCAGGCCAGCGCGATCCCGCCGGGAAAAGCCAGCAGCGCCGCCCCAAGCGTCATCAGCACCGACAGCAGCACCCCGCCCGGCTCGCCCTGAGCCGCCCGGCCCAGCAGCAGATAGTCCAGGTTATCGGTAATTACCGTGATATTAGCGATCATCATGCACCTCCCTGCGCGCCATCGCCCTCTCCTGTCGCGCGGCACGCCACCACACCGGCGCGTTGAACAGCAGGCTCATCACCAGCCCCAGCAGCAGATAGAGAACGCTGCCAACGGCAAACGCCTCCAGCGCATGGGCGTTGTAGCTCTCAATCTGCCGGGTCTGATAGGTTAGCTCGGCAAAGCCAATCCCGGTCGCCAGCGACGAGAGCTTCATCAGGTTCAGATACTGTCCCACCACCGGCTGCCAGGCGTTGCGTAACCCCTGGGGCAGCAGCACCCAACGAAACAGCGCCAGCTCGCTGAATCCTTGCGATTTAGCCGCCTCAATCTGCCCCTTTGCTACGGCATGCAGCCCGGCCTGAATCTCCTCCACCAAAAAGGCGGCGGTAAACAGGCCCAGCGCCCAGGCAGAGCTGAGGAACTCCGGTGTAAACCACCAGACGTCCCCCGGCAGGATGCTGAAGGCGTGATCGTCATTGACGTACTGACGAAAACCCTGCGGCAGTAGGTTCCAGGCGGCAAAATACCAGAACAGCAGCTGAACCAGCAGCGGCGTGTTGCGAAACAGCGATACCCATACGGCGACCACTCCGCGCCCCAGCGCGCCTCCTGCCAGCCTGAGGGAGAGCAGCAGTACGGTCAGCACCGTGGCCAGTAAAATGCCAGCAACGGTGACCCAAATAGTGGTGAGAAAACCGGAAAGGATCCACTGCGCAGGCTGGCCGGTAAGCACCCCGGCCCAGTCGAGATGGATGTTCATTACAGCTCCCGGTTTTCTGCATGCAGCGGGTTAAGCACCTTCTGCAGGAAGCGCTGCGCCCGGGGATGCAGCGGAGCGGTAAAGAACTGTTCCGGTGCAGCCTGCTCAAGAATTTCACCGCCGTCGATAAAGATCACCCGGTCGGCTATCTCGCGGGCAAACTGCATCTCATGGGTCACCACGATCAGTGTCATGCCGCTGTGGGCCAGGCTGCGCATGACCTGTAACACTTCACCGATCGTCTCGGGATCGAGCGCCGAGGTCGGCTCGTCAAACAGGATAATATGCGGCTTTGCCGCCAGGGTGCGGGCGATTGCCACTCGCTGCTGCTGGCCCCCAGAGAGCTGGGAGGGCAGATGGTGCGCCTTATCGCGTAATCCGACCCGCTCCAATAGCGCCAGCGCCGTCTCCTCCGCTTCACGCTGCGGCTGGCCGTGCACTTTGGTTAACGCGAGGGTGATATTATCCAGCGCGTTAAGATGGGCGTAGAGGTTGAACTGTTGGAAGACAAAGCCTACATGTCGTCGTAGCTCGCGCAGCGCCTTGCCTGTCAGGCTGCTGGTGGGTTTACCGTCAACGTAGATTTCGCCTTCGCTCACCGTCTCAAGCTGGTTGATCAGGCGGATCAGCGTCGATTTACCCGAGCCGGACGGCCCGCAGACGGCAAGCACTTCACCAGCATGAACCTTAAGATCGATCTGCTTTAAGACCGGGTGATTGCCATAGCGCTTACTGACCTGGCGGAACTCTACCGTGCCCGCCTGCACGGGAAACGCCTCCGTGGCACTGGCCACAGAGGCGGAGAAAAGACCTGCAAACATATTACTTCGCTTCTATTTTAAAGCTGCGCGGCTGAGGCGTTTTGGTCTGCGGACCAAACCAGGTATCGTAGATTTTGGCCGCGTCGCCACTCTGCTCAAGCTTCACCAGCTCGTCGTTCACCGCGTTCAGCAGCGCCGTTTCACCTTTAGGTACGCCCACACCAATCTCCTCTTTAGAGAGCAGATCCGGCAGAATTTTGAACTTGGCTTTATCCGGCGCTTCTGCCAGCAGGCCAGCCAGAATGGTGCTGTCCTGAGTGATCGCCTGTACGTTACCGTTACGTAGCGCGGTCAGGGCCAGCGGAATATCGTCATAGGCCAGCACGCGCGCCTGCGGGAAGCGCTGATGCAGCGCCTGTTCGCCGGTCGTGCCTTTCACCGCGCCGATACGTGACTTGCTGTAGGCGTCCAGCTTATCCGCGCCGTCTGCCGCCACCAGGAACTGCTGGCCTGTAACAAAGTACGGCGTAGAGAAGTCGATAACCTGCGCACGCTCCGGCGTAATAGTGATGTCGGCAACGATCAGGTCAACCTTGCCGGACTGCAATAGCGGAATACGGTTCGCCGGGTTGGTGGCGACCAGCTCCAGCTTCACGCCGAGGCTTTTGGCCAGCGCTTTAGCGAAGTCAACGTCATAGCCCACGATGTCATGAGTTTTAGGATCGACTGCGCCAAACGGCGGGTTAGCATCAAAGGTTGCGACTTTCACTACGCCAGCCGATTTAATATCGGCCAGTTTGTCGGCGTGAGCGGCAAAAGAGAGCGTTGAAAGGAGTGCCAGCGCGGAGAGCGTCCAGGCTTTTTTAGACTGTGTAAGAGTTGCCATGCTTAATCCCTGTTATCCCTTGTTATAAGTATTAAGCGCTACGTTCACATAAGCATCGGCGGCAGACAAATATCAAAAAGTGCATTACATATCCAGAAAAGTTATGAAAAACAGTGCAGCCAAAGAATGTGCTTATCTAAGCCCCATGCTCGCCATAAACTCTCTAAATCCATAAATAGAATGTGGCTATATAAGCAGAAAATATTCAGGCACGGTCCGCTGCTTTCATCCCTGAGAAAAAGCGTTATCCTGTCAGCAACGTATTCAACCTGAGAAAACAATGACTAGCCTGACCTCCTCCGGCCGCAAACAGGGAATGCTGCTGATTGCCGGGATCTTAATGATTGCCACCACCCTTCGCGTCACCTTTACCGGTGCCGCCCCGCTGCTGGATGCCATTCGCGCTGACTACGGCCTGACCACGGCGCAAACCGGGCTGCTGACGACACTGCCACTGTTGGCTTTTGCGCTTATCTCCCCGCTGGCGGCCGGTGCCGCACGCCGGTTTGGCATAGAGCGTAGCCTCGCCACGGCGTTGATCCTTATCTGTGCAGGTATTGCCCTGCGCTCGCTGCCGTCTGCGACGCTGCTGTTTATCGGTACGGCGGCCATCGGCTGTGGGATTGCGCTGGGCAACGTGCTGCTGCCCGGGTTGATTAAGCGCGATTTTCCCCGCCAGGTTGCGAAGCTTACAGGCGCCTATTCGCTGACGATGGGGGCAGCCGCGGCGCTGGGTTCGGCGCTGGTTGTGCCTCTTGCGCTACATGGGTTTGGCTGGCGGGGGGCGCTGCTGATGCTGATGGCTTTCCCACTCCTCGCCCTGCTGCTGTGGCTACCCCAGACAGGCCGTCGGGCGGCGAGCAGTTTGACCCAGGCGGGCACTTTGCAAAACCGCGGGATCTGGCGATCGTCCCTGGCCTGGCAGGTGACGCTCTTCTTAGGCATCAACTCGCTTATCTACTATGTGATTATCGGCTGGCTACCGGCGATCCTGCTCAGCCTGGGCTACAGCGAAACTCAGGCGGGTTCCCTCCACGGATTGCTACAGCTGGCAACCGCCGCGCCGGGTATTGCTATTCCGCTTATTCTGCACCGCCTGCGCGATCAGCGCAGCATCGCCGCGCTGGTGGCGCTGATGTGCGCCGTCAGCGCCGCCGGGCTGTGGCTGGTTCCCGCTCACGCGGTGCTGTGGACGGTCATCTTTGGTTTTGGTTCGGGAGCGACGATGATCCTCGGTCTGACCTTTATCGGTCTGCGCGCCAGCTCGGCGCATCAGGCGGCGGCCCTCTCCGGTATGGCGCAATCGGTGGGGTACCTGCTGGCAGCGTTTGGTCCACCGCTAATGGGTAAGATCCACGACGCCAGCGGCGACTGGCGTATTCCGCTCATCGCCTGCGCCCTGCTGTCGGTGGTGATGGCCGTATTTGGCATCTTTGCCGGACGCGATCGCGAGATCGACGCCCGGTAGAGGTGGCGCTACAGAAGATTAATTACTGGCGACGCGCAGCAGGGCATGGACCAGCGGAGCAGGACGCCCGCTCAGCGCAGCACGCTCATGTTGGAACAGCGTCGCAACAAAAAACGGGTGCGTGACCAGTTCAACGGCGCGCACTTCCCCCTCTTCATCCCAGCCGGTGACCCGAAGATCGCTCTTATCCAGCTCGGCGGCAAACTCTGGTGCTACGCCATAGTTACAGTGATAGCCCTCATCAATCGCATCTTTGCCGTAGGCACGGGAAATCAGCGTATTGGGACGTAGTTCAATGGTGCCGGTTTGCTCCACCAGCGAACAGGCCAGCGGCGTGACGACCATGCGTCCTTCGCTATCGGTTTCTGCATGGGCTGCATCGTCCCATCCCATTACATTTCGCGCATACTCGATTAGCGCATGCTGGAATCCGCCGCAGGTGCCAAGAAACGGCACGCCGTTCTCGCGGGCATAGCGAATTGCCGTAAAGGCGCCCTGGGCATTTTTATAGGGGCTTGCCGGTACGACCCAGATGGCATCATAGCCCACCAGGTCGTCTGCGCTGGCGATCTCATCGGTTGCCAACCAGTCATAGTCAGCTATCAGTTCCTGCACGGCGGCGGCATCATCAATAGCCAGAGGGATAGCCTGGTGCGCAACAACGTCAGGGTTATAGTCGCCTACGAGAGCGATACGCAGCGTTTTTTTCAAAGGAGTGTGTTCCATGCAGGAGTCCTTATGTCAGGGGCAAATTACGGATAACATAAGGAGCCTCAGATTACCGATCTTTTACTGGTATCACAATACCTTAAAATAGGTGGGCTGCGGGTTAGCACCACTCACGAGCGTCGACCTCTTCCGGCTGGGGATCCGGCAGAAGCGGCATCAGGTGTTCAGCACGTACGAACGCGAATCCCTGCTGGCCGTCAAAGGCCACGACATCGCCGGTAACCAGCCATAGGGCGCGTGGGGCTGTCACCGGCATGTCGGTTATCACGCCGTTAACCGGGTTAAGAAAACGGTCTCCTGGCTGACACAGGGCAAACAGCTCTACGGATTTACCAATATTGCGGCGTCCAGCAGGCGTTTGTGCGCCAATAACCATCGCCAGGCTGCCCGGTTTTAACTGAAACATAGCTCTCTCGTTCACAGAAAAAAGAATTTGCGGTTAGGATAATTCCTAAGCGAAATTTTACTCTGAGAGACATGTCATTGTCACCACAGTAATTCATGCCTGCGATCAAAACCGCTGATGTTTTCCTGCCGATGGGAAAACATGATATATGAATCCGCCGCTTTTCATGTTTTACTGTACGCATAGTCCAAATATTCACCATAACGTATAAGGGGTTTTTCCTTTATACCGGAGTAAAAGATAGACATGTCAGATATTATTCTGGCTCGCGTCTCGGAAACCCTCGCAAGTGAACAATCTGTAGAAAGCCTGGTTCGCCAGCTGCTAGAGATGCTTGAGCTGGTGACCGAAATGGAGTCAACCTACCTGACCAAAATCGATATTGACGCCCGCCTTCAGCATATTCTGTATGCCCGGAACAGCAAGCAGATGAATATCCCGGAAGGGCTCTCTGTGCCGTGGGGTGATACGCTCTGCAAGCGCGCCCTGGATGATGAGTGCTTTTTCAGCAACAATGTTGCTGAGCACTGGAGCGACTGTGGGCCGGCCCGCGCGTTAGGCATCAAAACCTATCTCAGCACGCCTGTCCATCTGGCCGACGGGACGCTGTACGGTACGCTTTGTGCTGCCAGCGCCGAAACGCATGCCCTGAGCGTGCGAGCGAACCAGGTTCTGCAGCTCTTTGCCGGGCTGATTTCCCAGGCGATCCAGAAAGAGTCGCTGGTAGCGCAGCTGCGGGAGGCCAATGCGGCACTGATTGCCCACTCCTACACCGATGCGCTCACCGGCCTGCCTAACCGGCGGGCAATATTTGATAATCTCACCACCCTCTTCTCACTGGCGCGCCATCTGGATGTGCCGGTAATTATCGCCTTTATCGATCTCGATAACTTTAAGTCGATAAATGACAGCTTTGGCCATGACGTGGGCGATCTCTTCCTGGTGCAGATAGGTAAGCGGATCCTGCAGCAGTGCGACGGTAACGACATCGCGGGCAGGCTGGGCGGCGATGAGTTTATGCTTGCTTGTCCAGGCAGCGCTCGTGGAAAAAGTGACGAAGCCTATCTTAGTGAGCTTAAGGCGCGTCTGAGTGGACATATTACCGGTGACTATACTCTGGGGGACATACGTATTTATTATCCCGGTGCCAGTATTGGTATAGTAGAAGTTGACCCAACGCAGACCGACGCCGATACTGCCCTGCGCATGGCCGATGTTGCCATGTACCAGGAGAAGAAGAGTCGGCATAAAAGCCCTTTTATTGTTCTGGATTAATTCATTATTTAGCAATCTTTCAGGAGCAAGGCGTGAAAAAAACAACAGTTATTATGCTGATCGTGGCGATCGTTGTCGTTGCCGGTACGCAGTTGGGCTGGTGGTAATCTCTTTCGTTCCCCCTGGTACTTTATATCGTCTGCCTGCTTTCTGAAGGTTGACGATATATTCTATTGCGCTTTCTCCTGTTTCACTCGTGCTTTTACCGTGTTGACATCGGCTATGCTTTAAAAAGCATCACCGCGTGGATGCTATGTTAATTTGGTGTTACAAATAATATTACGTCGGTTCAGATTTTTACTGTTTCAGATCGTAATCTGGGCAGGAGCTCAAACATGTTCAGCGGACTTAACAAGAACGAAACTAAAAGACTGGCGGCACTTGCACTCTTACGCAAGCACGATAAAGCGCGTGATACCGCTCTTGGTGAATTTGCGAGTCTGGCTAGCGAAATAATGGGCGTCAGCGGATGCTTCGTGACCATTTTTGACGACCAGTATCAATATATTAAATATGTAAAGAACATCTCCCGGCTGCAAATAAAATCCCCTATTCCAGAAACGATGTGCCAGTATGCCGTCGCCAGCGCCGAACCGGTTATCTGCCACGATACACGCACCGACAGTCGTTTTGCTCATCACTCTCTGGTCATCAGAGGGCAGGTTATCTTTTATGCCGCTGCGCCGCTGCAAACAAAAGAGGGGTTTGTCCTGGGCACGCTGTGCGTCAGCCATACTCAGCCGGTCGCACCCACCGACGAGCAGATTGAAAACTTCCTGCGCGTTGCCGCCCTTGCCAGCACCTATCTGGAGGCCTGGTACTCGCTGGGCCGCATCGACGGCCTGACCGGACTGCCCAATCGCCAGTTCCTTCTGCAAGAGATAGAGAAGCTGGTGCAGGATAACAACGCGCAGCGCTGGTCGCTGATCCTTTTTGACTGTATTGATATGCCCCGCGCCTATGAACTGGCGCGCTATCTTGGTCTGACAGCAGTTGAAAAGATGCTGCGCGGTTTTGGACCTCTGCTACGCCTGCGCCTCAAGCTGCCCTCCCGGATGACGCTGTTTGCCTTTGCCCCTGGGCGTTATGCCGTCCTGGTCGAGGCCGCACTTGCCCAGACGCTGATCCAAAAAGCCGGATCCCTGCCGGATATCGAAGCGCAGATCCGCGGCGACATTGATATTCAGCTCAAGGTCCATACCGGCTACGTCAACTTCATCCCGCAGGATAACGATCCGCATGAAATTTTGCGCCAGGGCATCAGCGCTCTGCATGAGGCGATGCGCGAGCAAGTTCCTGTTCTGGCATTTGATCCTCTGCTCGATCAGAAACGTAATAACCACTTCCGGCTACTGCACGATCTTAGCGAGGCGATCAAAGCAAAAGATCAGCTTTATATGGTCTACCAGCCCAAAATTTCTCTGCACACCGGTCTGACCGAGGGCTGTGAAGCGCTGCTTCGCTGGCATCATCCGGTGCAGGGCAATGTGCCTCCGTCCACCATTGTTCAGCTTGCTGAGAAAACCAGCCTGATGACGGATATTACCCAGTGGGTAATCAAAACCGTGATTGCCCAGCTTCAGGCCTGGCGTAAAGCCGGGATTGGCCTGCCAATTTCAATTAACGTCACGGTGAGTGACTTCTCACGGCAGGGTTTTGCCGACGAGCTGGAGAAGAAGGTGCTTCGTGCCGGACTCACCGTAGCGGATCTGCGCATTGAATGTCTGGAGACCGAAAAGGTGCTGGAGAGCGATGAAGCACTGTACGAGCTGGGTCAGCTGAAAAAGAGAGGCTTCAAGATCCTGCTGGATGATTTTGGCGCAGGCTACAGCAACATCAGCTATCTGCGACGCATTCCTTTTGACATCATTAAGCTTGATCGTTCGCTTATCAGCCAGATTGTCACCGACTCCGATAGCCGCATTATCGCCCGCAACGTCATTATGATGCTGAAGGATCTGAACTACCTGGTGCTCGCCGAGGGAATTGAAGACAGGCAAACGGCCATGATGTTAAAAGAGTATGGTTGCGATGAAGCGCAGGGGTATTACTTCTCCAGGCCGATTTCCGCAGCGGAAATTCCGGCCTGGCTGGCAAAGGGCAGCGCGGTGGATAAGCTACCCGGTCTGCTGCGGCATGGAACCTTTTAGCGTTTACTCAACGCCAGCTTAGCGGCAAAGAGAATAAACAGCGTGCCGGTGGTGCGATCCATCCAGCGGATTACCGCGCTGCGTTTCAGGAAACGGCCGAGCGGACGCGTGGCCAGAATCAGCACCGTTGACCAAGTCTGCCCCAGAACAACGTGGATCGCCACCAGACCAAAGGTCCAGACGATCAACGGCTGACCGTGGGGAATAAACTGCGGTAAAAAGGAGACGTAAAAAACGCCCATTTTGGGGTTTAGCAGATTACCCAGCAGCCCCTTCATAAACCCGTTCTGCTTTGCCTTAGGTGCCTCGCCCTCTGCCGCCGCGGTTAACCCACCCCCGCGGCTTAGCAGCATATTCACGCCCAGCCAGCAGAGGTAAGCCGCGCCGCAGTATTTCAAAATGGAATAGGCCAGCTCAGAGACGGCGATAAGTGCCCCCAGACCAAACGCCACCATCGCTCCCCAGATAAAACATCCGGCATTAATACCCAGCGCAACTTTAAACGCCTGTGCCCGGCTCTCAACCGAGGCGGTACGCAACACCAGCGCGGTATCCAGCCCTGGGGTCAGGGTAAGCAGCGCGGCAGCCAGCGTAAATGCCAGCAGGGAGTCATATAGGGTCAAGCTGTGTCTCCATGAATATGTAAAAGATGCCTAATCATACTTTACGTCAGGCGAGCGCGGTCTATACTTCTTTCATTGTAAATGCCCGGCAATTTTCGTGAAATGGTTGCCCTGCGGCATACACCATTTTTGGTAGTTTTTACTTCATTGAATTGGTTTAAACTCCTCGTCACGTAACCGAAAGGACGCAACAATGAATGTATCAAGCAGAACGGTAGTCTTGCTGAATGTGTTAGCCGCAGCGGGTCTCTTTCTGACACTCTCTTCTAAGTACAACTGGTTTTGATACTGTTTCAGACCGGGTTGTAGGCAGGTAATGGAAAACGGGAGCCAACTGGCTCCCGTTTTTTTATTGATTAGCCGATAAGCTTTAGATCGACTTTGCGGTTATTTTTTTGATCTTGATAGAAATTTTCGTGCGAACCTATGCTTAGCAGGTAGAGCTCCAGCTTATCCTTGACCCAACTGTATCCCAGAAGCGCTTGCTGTTTGTTTAGCTGAAATTTATGAACCCAGAGAAAGCTGAGATCTCCCCTCTTCTGCTCGCCTATAGCTGGGTTATCAATGATTTTATCGATCTCATCCTCTACCACCCTCAGCAACGAGGTCGGCAGTTTGTCCAGTGCCTTTTCGAAACGGCGACTCTGGTAAACATCACTTTTTTGAACGCCCTGTCCTTCTGGCATATCGCGTCACCTTCTGGTTTTTGATTTCGCTTTGCGCCAGTAGGGTTTCATTGATAAAGCTGTAGGGAAGATCGGGGTTATCCTCCGCAATCTGCCCTATTTTGGCCCAGTGCTCAATTTGCCTGGGAACGCTGCGGTTTGCAGCTTCAGCATGAATCTTTACGTCGCTAACGAAGTCATCGTCTAAACGAATGCTTATGGCCATATCACCTGTCTCCCGGATTAAATCACCTTGCATGGAAAATGCCTACGCAAAGCGTGCGCATGTTCAATATGCGACATTTTGTCGCATTATGCAATCTTTACGCTATGATGCTGCAAGAGAGGATTTATCTGGTTTACCTTTTATAGCAGTATCTCACCGTCCCCCAGTATCCTGACTCCCCATCCGTCACTTTTGTCCAACCAGCACGCTCGAGCTCTTTGGCTATCAGCTTGTTCATTATCCCGTGCCCCATGCTGAATACCCGATTATGCTCATGGGCGAAGGCTGCCAGGCGATCCGCAACGCTTTTCGCTCTCTTTTTCGCATCAGAGCAGGACTCACTGTTCGACGACGCGCCCACTAACCAGAAAAGCCTGAAGAGCACCAGCCACAGCGAGGGCGAAAGCTTAATCGTCGGTACGTTGAAGATTGGCAGCGGAGCTTCACTCAGCTCATTTAAAATGAAATCTGGCTTTACGCCCAGCGTCTCAAGGGAGGAAATTGCCCGAGGCAGCGGGCTGCTGACGATGAGCTTACTGTTTTGACAGGCTGCATTGACCGTCGGCGCTGGCGATCCAGAAATACGTGACGCGTCATACGCCAATACCCACTCCCGCATGCCTGCCGCACTCACGCTGCCAGACTTTTTTAAATCGGGTTTGCCATGCCTTACTAACGTAATCTCCATTGCGGATAATTTCCCTTTGAATATCAAACAGCTTTAACAAATCAGCAGATTAGCACCTTTACCTGCAACATGTCTCCGGAACCCGGCTGTTTTCAACTACGCTTTTTAAGTAAAATTTTACTCTTGCTCAGGAGAGCGCAATGCCGCCATTAACGTCTTCTCGTCAGTCCGACCTAAAACGATCTCTAACAGCCACTGTTCCGCTTGGCATCGGTATGATGGCGGCGATTGATGAAGTAGTATTCCACCAGCTTCTCGCCTGGCATCACTTCTTTGACTGGGGCACTCCGGCGTTTAGCCTGCTGTCGGATGGATTGCTGCACTCCGCTGAGCTGATTTTCTTTGTGCTTGGCTTCTTTATGTTTTCCAGGCTCTACCGTCGCGGCGCGCTTAACCGAACGGCAGCATGGGCGGGGTTCGTGGTAGGAATGGGTGGCTTTCAGCTGTTTGACGGGATTGTCGATCATAAGCTGCTCAGGCTGCACCAGATCCGCTACGTTGAAAACGTTCTGCTCTACGATGTTATCTGGAACGGAATTGCCCTGCTGCTGTTGCTGGTAGGCTATCTGCTATTTCGCCGCGCGCGCCGTACGGCAAGGGGTTAAGTCGTGGAGCCGATGATGCATCATCCAGAAGCCGCACCTTCAGCCGCGCTGTTCATTCTTCTGGTCATCGTTCCTGTGGTGCTGCTCTGCTTTTATCTGTTCGCCGCCTTGCGGATACGCCGTACTGCTCGCTGGCGTAGCTGGCGCATCGTCAGCTTTACCGTCGGAACCGTATTGATTGTGACCTCTATGCTGCCGCCCCTGGCAAGCTGGGCCCATCACGATCTGCGCGGCCATATGCTGCAGCATCTGTTTTTAGGGATGTTTGGGCCTCTTGGGCTGGTATTTGGCGCGCCGGGTTCGCTTTTGCTACGCAGCGTTTCAGCCCGAACGGCACGCGGCATCATGAATTTTCTCCGCGCCCGCCCGATACGTTTTTTGATCCACCCGGTCACCGCTGCGTTTCTGGATATAGGCGGCATGTATCTGCTCTATCTCACGCCTTTTTATACGTTGAGCATGAGCGATCCCGTGCTGTTTGTTTTGCTACACGTGCATTTTGTTCTCTCCGGCTACCTGTTTACCTGGTCTGTCGCCGGGCCGGATCCCGCTCCCCATCGCCCATCCAGGCACGTACGGCTGGCAGTGATCTTCTTCGCCACCGCCGCACACGCGATCCTCGGTAAGCTCATGTATGGCTATGGATATCCGCAGGGCACCCAGGCCAGCCTTGCAGAGATTCAGGCGGCCGCGCAGTGGATGTATTACGGTGGCGATCTTGCCGAGTTTCTCATTATTATCGGCTTTTTTGCAGCGTGGTTCCGCCAGCACAGCGTCCTGCCTGGTGCTTTGAAGGATTTTTAAGCATAAAAAACGGGAGCGCATTGGCTCCCGTCTTTCGCTAACCAGCGTAGCTGATTACATGTTCGCGATAATCGCGTCACCAAACTCTGAGCATTTCAGCAGCTTAGCGCCGTCCATCAGACGTTCAAAGTCATAGGTCACGGTTTTGTTGTTAATCGCGCCTTCCATGCCTTTAACGATCAGGTCTGCGGCTTCGAACCACTCCATGTGACGGAGCATCATCTCAGCAGAGAGGATGATCGAGCCTGGGTTGACCTTGTCCTGACCTGCATATTTCGGTGCAGTACCGTGGGTTGCTTCGAACAGCGCGCACTCGTCGCCAATGTTCGCACCCGGTGCGATACCGATCCCGCCAACCTGGGCTGCCAGGGCGTCGGAGATGTAGTCACCGTTCAGGTTCATACAGGCAATCACGTCGTACTCAGCCGGGCGCAGCAGGATCTGCTGCAGGAACGCATCAGCGATCACATCTTTAATGATGATCTCTTTGCCGGTGTTCGGGTTTTTGATCTTCTGCCACGGGCCGCCGTCGATCAGCTCACCGCCGAACTCTTCCTGTGCCAGCTGGTAGCCCCAGTCTTTGAATGCGCCTTCGGTGAACTTCATGATGTTGCCTTTGTGCACCAGGGTCACGGAGTCACGATCGTTGGTGATCGCATACTCAATGGCCGCGCGCACCAGACGTTTGGTACCCTCTTCCGAGCACGGCTTGATGCCGATACCGCAATGTTCCGGGAAGCGAATTTTCTTCACGCCCATCTCTTCGCGCAGGAATTTGATCACTTTCTCAGCGTCAGCGCTGTCGGCTTTCCACTCAATACCGGCATAGATATCTTCGGAGTTTTCACGGAAGATCACCATGTCAGTCAGCTCCGGGTGTTTAACCGGGCTTGGCGTACCCTGGTAGTAACGTACCGGGCGCAGGCAGACATACAGGTCCAGCTCCTGGCGCAGGGCGACGTTCAGGGAACGAATACCGCCGCCGACTGGGGTAGTCAACGGACCTTTGATTGCTACACGATACTCACGGATCAGATCCAGGGTCTCGGTCGGCAGCCAGACGTCCTGGCCATACACCTGGGTCGATTTCTCACCGGTATAAATTTCCATCCAGGAAATTTTACGCTCACCGTTGTAGGCCTTTTGCACAGCGGCATCGACCACCTTGATCATCGGCGGCGTCACGTCCACACCGATACCATCACCTTCGATAAACGGGATGATCGGATTGTTAGGCACGTTCAGCTTGCCGTCTTGCAGGGTGATCTTACTACCTTCCGCCGGAACAACTACTTTGCTTTCCATTCACCTCTCCTTCGAGTTCGAGCGTGTTTTCGTTCTGCTGTTTTGTTAATAAATTGTAATGGGCCTGTCAATACTAACTGATTGTCGGCTGGCATGAAAGGCGCAAGTTATTCCGCTATAATGCGGCAATTGCTAACATCTGAAAATACCATGCGCAAAACTTCTTTTACAGATCACCGGGTTAAGCGATTCAGCTCACAACAACCCACTCAACGTCACGGCAAAAACCACCCAAAGCGGGTGATTTTGTTCAATAAACCCTACGATGTCTTGCCGCAGTTTACCGACGAAGCTGGACGCAGCACGCTGAAAGATTTTATCCCCGTCGCCGACGTTTATGCCGCAGGCCGTCTGGATCGTGACAGCGAAGGGCTGCTGGTTCTGACCAACGATGGCGCACTGCAGGCGCGGCTGACGCAGCCGGGCAAGCGCACCGGAAAGATCTACTACGTTCAGGTCGAGGGTGAACCCGGCGAGGAGGCGCTGGCGGCGCTGCGTAATGGGGTGACGCTCAACGATGGTCCTACTCTACCCGCCGGCGTCGAGCTGGTCAGCGAGCCTGAGTGGCTATGGCCACGCAATCCGCCGATCCGCGAGCGGAAATCCATTCCTACCGCCTGGCTGAAAATTACCCTCTATGAGGGGCGTAACCGCCAGGTCAGACGCATGACCGCGCACGTTGGTTTTCCCACGCTGCGTCTAATCCGTTACGCTATGGGGAATTACACGCTGGAAAATCTCGCTAACGGTGAGTGGCGAGATGTTGCTGAATAAGGATGAAAGTATGTTTAAACCGCACGTTACCGTTGCCTGCGTAGTGCATGCCCAGGGCAAGTTTCTGGTTGTTGAAGAGACCATTAACGACAAGGCGCTCTGGAACCAGCCTGCCGGACATCTTGAGGCAAATGAAACCCTGGTGCAGGCCGCCGCACGCGAGCTGTGGGAAGAGACCGGTATTGATGCGGTACCCCAGCACTTTATCCGCATGCACCAGTGGATTGCCCCGGATAACACCCCCTTCCTGCGCTTTCTGTTTGCCATTGAGCTTAACGAAACGTGCGCTACCTGGCCTAACGATGGCGATATCGATCGCTGCCTGTGGGTCAGCGCCGATGAGATTTTAACCGCCTCCAACCTACGCTCGCCGCTGGTGGCGGAGAGTATCCGCTGCTATCAGAGCGGAGAGCGCTATCCGCTGGCGCTGATCGGCGAATTTAACTGGCCTTTTACAAGTGATGCCTGAGGCGCGCTTGCGTGATAGAATACGCCGCCTTGAAGTTTAATGTCGCGAGTATTCTATGTCTGAAAGCCCAAAAAAAGTGATCGTCGGGATGTCCGGCGGTGTCGACTCTTCCGTCTCTGCCTACCTGCTGCAACAGCAGGGCTATAAGGTGGAAGGCCTGTTCATGAAGAACTGGGAAGAGGATGACGGCGAGGAATACTGCACCGCCGCCGCCGACCTTGCCGATGCGCAAGCGGTGTGCGACAAGCTCGGCATTGAGCTGCACACCGTTAACTTTGCTGCAGAGTACTGGGATAACGTCTTTGAGCACTTCCTCGAAGAGTACAAGGCCGGACGCACGCCAAACCCGGATATCCTCTGCAACAAAGAGATCAAATTCAAAGCCTTCCTCGAGTTCGCCGCCGAAGATCTCGGCGCGGACTACATCGCCACCGGCCACTACGTGCGCCGGGCGGACGTTGACGGCAAAAGTCGCCTGCTGCGGGGGCTGGACGGCAACAAAGATCAGAGCTACTTCCTCTATACCCTTGGCCACGAGCAGATCGCCCAGAGCCTCTTCCCGGTCGGCGAGCTGGAGAAGCCCGAGGTGCGTAAAATTGCTGAAGAGCTGGGTCTGATCACCGCCAAGAAGAAAGACTCCACTGGGATCTGCTTCATCGGCGAGCGCAAGTTCCGCGAGTTCCTGGGGCGCTACCTGCCTGCCCAGCCGGGTAAAATCATCACCGTTGACGGGGACGAGATTGGC
This sequence comes from Pseudescherichia sp., assembly GCF_032052675.1. Lineage (NCBI taxonomy): Bacteria > Pseudomonadati > Pseudomonadota > Gammaproteobacteria > Enterobacterales > Enterobacteriaceae > Pseudescherichia > Pseudescherichia sp. The sequence continues at coordinate 101,346 of NZ_DAMBWA010000005.1, read as the reverse complement.
GAGCACCAGGGGCTGATGTACCACACCCTCGGCCAGCGTAAAGGCCTCGGCATCGGCGGCACCAAAGAGGGCAGCGAAGATCCGTGGTACGTGGTCGATAAAGACGTTGAAAACAACGTGCTGATCGTCGCCCAGGGTCACGATCACCCGCGCCTGATGTCGGTGGGCCTGATTGCCCAGCAGCTGCACTGGGTCGACCGCGAAACCTTTACCGGCACGCTGCGCTGCACGGTAAAAACACGCTATCGTCAGACGGATATCCCCTGCACCGTCACCGCGCTGGACAACGATCGTATCGAGGTCCGTTTTGACGAGCCGGTAGCTGCCGTTACGCCGGGCCAGTCCGCTGTCTTCTACAGCGGTGAGGTTTGCCTGGGCGGCGGCATCATTGAGCAGCGTCTGCCGCTGCCGGTTTAACGTAGAGCATTCTCCCCGTGGCGCGTAAGGCGACGGGGATACAAGGAGTGAGTGTGGCGAAGAACTATTACGATATCACCATCGCGCTGGCAGGGATCTGCCAGTCGGCCCGTCTGGTGCAGCAGCTGGCGCACCAGGGAACCTGTGATTCCGACGCGCTGCATGTCTCGCTGAACAGCGTTATTGACCAAAATCCGGACTCAACTCTGGCCGTGTTTGGCGGTAGCGAAGCGAACCTGCGCATGGGTCTCGAAACCCTGCTGGGCGTGCTTAACGCCAGCAGCCGCGAGGGGCTGAACGCCGAACTGACGCGCTACACCTTGAGCCTGATGGTACTGGAGCGTAAGCTCGCCGCAAGTAAAGGCGCAATGGACAACCTTGGCAGCCGCATCGCCGGGCTTTCGCGCCAGCTCGAACACTTCGATCTGCACTCCGATCCCCTGTTAAGTGCGATGGCTGCCATCTACGTCGATGTGATTAGTCCTCTCGGCCCGCGTATTCAGGTCACCGGCACCCCGGCGGTGCTGCAAAGCGCCCAGGTGCAGGCTAAAGTCCGCGCCTCGCTGCTCGCTGGGATCCGCGCCGCCGTGCTCTGGCATCAGGTGGGCGGTGGTCGTCTGCAGCTGATGTTTTCCCGTAATCGTCTGTCTACGCAGGCGAAACAAATTCTTGCCCATTGTTAACGTCCCGGAGTTTTGTCTTATGGAATTATCCTCACTGACCGCCGTTTCCCCTGTCGATGGACGCTACGGCGATAAAGTCAGCGCGCTGCGCGAGATCTTCAGCGAATACGGCCTGCTGAAGTTTCGTGTTCAGGTAGAAGTACGCTGGCTGCAAAAGCTGGCGGCACATGCAGCTATCAAGGAAGTTCCTGCTTTTGCTGCCGACGCAAACGGTTACCTCGATAAGATTGTCGCGGAATTCAGCGAAGAAGACGCCGCGCGCATTAAAACTATTGAGCGCACCACCAACCACGATGTGAAAGCGGTCGAATATTTTCTGAAAGAGAAAGTAGCCGACGTTCCGGCTCTGCATGCGGTCTCTGAGTTCATCCACTTTGCCTGCACGTCGGAAGATATTAACAACCTCTCTCACGCCCTGATGCTGCATACCGCTCGGGAAGAGGTGGTTCTGCCCTACTGGCGCAAGATTATCGATGCGGTAAAAGATTTGGCGGTGCAGTATCGCGATATCCCGCTGCTCTCCCGTACCCACGGCCAGCCGGCCACGCCGTCAACGATGGGCAAAGAGATGGCTAACGTGGCCTACCGCATGGAGCGTCAGTTCCGCCAGCTTGCTCAGGTTGAGATCCTCGGCAAAATCAACGGCGCGGTAGGTAACTATAACGCCCACATCGCGGCCTACCCGGAAGTGGACTGGCACCAGTTCAGCGAGGAGTTTGTCACCTCCCTTGGCATCCAGTGGAACCCCTACACCACTCAGATCGAGCCGCACGACTATATCGCCGAGCTGTTCGACTGCATGGCACGCTTCAACACCATTCTGATCGACTTTGACCGCGACGTCTGGGGCTACATCGCCCTGAACCACTTTAAGCAGAAGACGATCGCCGGTGAAATCGGCTCCTCAACCATGCCGCACAAGGTTAACCCCATCGACTTCGAAAACTCCGAAGGCAACCTGGGTCTCTCCAACGCGGTGCTGCAGCACCTGGCGGCTAAGCTGCCGGTCTCCCGCTGGCAGCGCGATCTCACCGACTCTACGGTGCTGCGTAACCTCGGCGTGGGTATCGGCTACGCGCTGATCGCCTATCAGTCCACCCTGAAAGGCGTGAGCAAGCTGGAAGTGAACCGCGATCGCCTGCTCGACGAGCTGGATCACAACTGGGAAGTGCTGGCCGAGCCGATCCAGACGGTGATGCGCCGCTACGGTATCGAAAAGCCGTACGAGAAGCTGAAAGAGCTGACCCGCGGCAAGCGCGTCGACGCTGAAGGCATGAAGCAGTTTATCGATAGTCTGGCGCTGCCAGAGGAGGAGAAAACTCGCCTCAAAGCGATGACCCCTGCCAACTATATTGGCCGGGCCATCACTATGGTTGATGAGCTGAAATAATCTCCCGCCTTTTAGCCCGCTCATATTAGCGAGCGGGCTGCTTCCCCACTGGTTTACTCTCTGTTGATTCCGATCGCCTCATAATCTCTAATTCGCGTTAAACTATTTACAACAAGAATTTATGGGAGTTCGGACCATGCGCGTACTCGTCGTAGAGGATAACCCTTTGCTGCGCCACCACCTGAAAGTACAGCTTCAGGAGCTTGGGCATCAGGTCGACGCCGCCGAAGATGCAAAGGAAGCGGATTACTACTTAAATGAACACCTTCCTGACATCGCCATTGTCGATCTCGGCCTGCCGGATGAGGATGGCCTGTCGCTGATCCGTCGCTGGCGCAGCCATGATGTCGTCCTTCCCGTGCTGGTGCTGACCGCCCGCGAAGGGTGGCAGGACAAGGTCGAAGTGCTGAGCGCCGGAGCCGATGATTACGTCACCAAGCCGTTTCATATCGAAGAGGTGGCCGCCCGCATGCAGGCTCTGATGCGCCGCAACGGCGGACACGCCTCGCAGGTTATCTCTATGCCTCCGTTCCAGGTCGATCTTTCGCGCCGGGAGCTGTCCATCAACGACGAAGTGATCAAGCTGACCGCCTTCGAGTACACCATCATGGAGACGCTGATCCGCAACAGCGGCAAGGTGGTCAGCAAAGATGCCCTGATGCTACAGCTCTATCCAGATGCGGAGCTGCGGGAGAGCCATACCATCGATGTGTTAATGGGTCGCCTGCGGAAAAAGATCCAGGCCCAGTATGCCCATGAAGTGATCACTACCGTGCGCGGCCAGGGCTACCTGTTCGAACTGCATTCATGAAGAGGCTTCGGCGGCACCTGCTGCCGCTCTCCCTGCGGGTCCGCTTCCTGCTTGCCACCGCCGCGGTGGTGCTGGTGCTCTCCCTCTCCTATGGCATGGTGGCGCTGGTGGGCTACAACGTCAGCTTCGACAAGACCACCTTTCGCCTGCTGCGCGGCGAGAGCAACCTCTTCTATACCCTCTCTAAGTGGGAAAACCAGCGCTTCAGCATTGAGCTGCCTGAAAACCTGAACCTGCAAGGCCCCACCGTGGCGCTGATCTATGACCAGCAGGGGCACCTGCTGTGGTCCCAGCGCAGCGTGCCGTGGCTGGTACAGCGTATCCGCCCCGAGTGGCTGAAAAGTGATGGCTTCCATGAGATAGAGGCCGACGCCGACGCCACCAGCGCCCTGATCAGCGGCGATGCATCGGCGCAGAAAGCACTTAGCGACCTGCGGGCCGACGACAGCGATAGCGAAACCACCCACTCGGTAGCGGTTAACTACTTCCCAGCGACGGCGCATATGCCGCCGATAACTATCGTGGTGATCGATACCGTGCCCGATGAGCTTAAGCAGGCGCATCAGGTATGGAACTGGTTTATCTACGTGGTGATGGCTAACCTGCTGCTGGTTATTCCCCTGCTGTGGGTGGCGGCGCGCTGGAGCCTGCGTCCTATCGAAGCGCTGGCCAGAGAGGTACGCGAGCTGGAGGATCACCACCGCGAGCATTTGAATCCTGAGACCTCCCGCGAGCTGGTCAGCCTGGTGCGTAACCTCAATCGCCTGGTAAAAAGCGAACGTGAGCGCTACGACAAGTATCGCACCACCCTCACCGATCTCACCCACAGCCTGAAAACCCCGCTGGCGGTGCTGCAAAGTACACTGCGCTCGCTGCGCAGCAATAGGTTAAGCGTGAGCGACGCCGAGCCGGTGATGCTGGAGCAGATCAGCCGCATCTCCCAGCAGATTGGCTACTATCTGCATCGGGCCAGCATGCGCGGCGGCAGCATCATGCTCAGCCGCGAACTGCATCCGGTCGCGGCACTGCTGGATAGCCTCACCTCGGCGCTGAATAAGGTTTACCAGCGTAAAGGGGTCGCCATCACCCTCGACATTTCCCCGGAAATTAGCTTTGTTGGCGAGAAAAACGATCTGATGGAGGTGATGGGTAACCTGCTGGACAACGCCTGCAAATACTGCCTGGAGTTTGTTGAGGTCTCCGCCCGGCAGTCTGACGATCGACTGCATATTATCGTTGACGATGACGGCCCCGGTATTCCCGTTAGCCTGCGAGAGACCATTTTCGACCGCGGGCAGCGGGCCGATACGCTGCGTCCCGGCCAGGGGGTAGGCTTAGCCGTTGCCCGGGAGATTGTGGAGCAGTACGGCGGAGAGATTGTTGCCGGAGAGAGTCCCCTCGGCGGCGCGAGGATGGAGGCTATTTTTGCCCGCCAGCAGGAGAGCGCCGGGGATAATTAACGAATTAAGCATCCAGCCAGGCCGCCATCCGTTATAATCCGAGTCAGACACAAGACCAGGAAACTTATATGGAATATCAATTAACACTCGACTGGCCCGATTTTATTCAGCGTTACTGGCAAAAACGTCCGGTAGTGCTGAAGCGAGGCATAGCTAACTTTATCGATCCCCTCTCGCCGGATGAGCTGGCCGGGCTGGCGATGGAGAGCGAAGTCGATAGCCGCCTGGTCAGTCATCAGGATGGTAAATGGAACGTCAGCCACGGCCCCTTTGAGAGCTACGATCACCTGGGTGAAACCAACTGGTCGCTGCTGGTGCAGGCGGTGGATCACTGGCACGAGCAGAGTGCTGCCCTGATGCGTCCCTTCCGGGCGCTGCCGGACTGGCGTATTGACGATCTGATGATCTCCTTCTCCGTACCGGGCGGCGGCGTGGGTCCGCATCTCGATCAGTACGATGTGTTTATTATTCAGGGTACCGGCCGCCGCCGCTGGCGGGTGGGCGATAAGGTGCCGATGAAGCAGCACTGCCCGCACCCGGATCTGCTGCAGGTCGATCCTTTCGAGGCGATCATTGATGAAGAGCTGGAGCCGGGCGATATTCTCTATATCCCCCCTGCCTTCCCGCACGAGGGCTACTCCCTTGAAAACTCAATGAACTACTCGGTGGGTTTCCGTGCGCCAAGTGGTCGGGAGATGATCAGCGGCTTTGCAGACTATGTTCTGCAGCGCGAGCTGGGCAGCCACCGCTATAGCGATCCGGACGTGCCGTCGCGGGAGCATCCGGCGGATATCCTGCCTCAGGAGCTGGATAAGCTGCGCGGAATGATGCTTGAGCTGATTAATCAGCCGGCGCAGTTCCAGCAGTGGTTCGGCGAGTTTATCTCCCAGTCGCGTCATGAGCTGGACGTCTCGCCGCCGGAGCCGCCTTACCAGCCGGATGAGATCTACGATGCGCTGCAGCAGGGTGACAAGCTGGTGCGTCTCGGTGGCCTGCGGGTGCTGCGCGTTGGCGAAGAGATATTTGTTAACGGTGAGAAGGTCGACTCCCCGCACCGCCCGGCCCTCGTCGCGCTGGCAAATCACATCGTGGTGACTGCCGATACCCTTGGCGACGCGCTGGACGACCCGTCGTTCCTCGCCATGCTCGCCGCGCTGGTTAACAGCGGCTACTGGTTCTTCGAGGATTAACTCTCGATAACGCCCGGCGGCGCGCCGCTTGCCGGGCCTACAAAATCACCGCAGCAGCCTTACCCCGTAGGCCGGGCAAACGCAGTGCCGCCCGGCGTTAGCGCCGCTCTCCGGCGGTGAAATCGGTATAACCCCCTGCCCACTCCAGCGGATACAAACCGTTTTGAACATCACGATGGAAGGTTGAATAGGGCCAATCCTGCACTCGCTTAACCCAACCATGCTTTACCGGATTGATATAGATGTAATCCATATGCCGCCGGTAATCCTCTTCATTGCGTAGGGTATGCTCCCAAAATCGGGGTTGCCATATGCCTGCCGTTTGCAGCGTCCGGGTGAAGAGCTTTTTGATATCGCGCCAGCGACCTGAATAGTCGCTGTCACCTTCCGGTAGCGTCCAGATACAGTGCATATGCTCAGGCAGTACAACCCAGCCGTTAATGATAAATGGCTTACGGCGCTTTACCTGCGCCGTTGCCAGGCGCAATGCATCAATGTACCTGACCAGCAGATCGCTATAACGGTTGCGCAGGTTAACGGTGAAAAACCAGCTTCCGCCGGGAACGTAATGACGACGATAGTGTGACAAGCGCCATCAACCCCGTTTTGCGGTCAGCTCCGCAATCCGCACAATCACGCGCACCGCTTTCTCCATCCCTTCCAGAGTGACGAACTCATGTTTGCCGTGGTAGTTATAGCCGCCGGTAAAGATATTCGGACATGGCAGGCCCATAAAGGAGAGCTGTGCGCCATCGGTCCCGCCGCGAATCGGCTTGAGCTGTGGTTCAATATCGCAGTCGCGCATTGCCTGCTGGGCGATATCAATAATATGCGGATGCTCCACCACCTTCTCGTGCATATTGTAGTAGCTGTCCTCAATCACCAGCTCGATATAGCAGTCTGGATGGAGTCCCTTGCCGACCTTTTTAGCGATCTCCATGATCTTGCGCTTACGCGCCTCAAAGTTTTTACGATCGAAATCACGAATGATGTAGTGCATCTCTGCGCGATCCACCGCCCCTTTGATGCTGGCAAGGTGATAAAAACCTTCGTAACCCTCGGTGGTCTCGGGGCTCTCATCGGCCGGCACCAGGGAGTGAATACGTGTCGCGAGGGTCAGGGCATTAACCATTACCCCTTTCGCCGTGCCGGGGTGCACGTTGTTGCCGACGATTTTAATGGTCACCGAGGCGGCGTTAAAGTTCTCAAACTCCAGCTCGCCCACGCCCCCGCCGTCCACGGTATAGGCCCACTGTGCGCCAAACGCCGGGACGTCGAAGTGCTTCGCCCCTTTTCCTACCTCTTCATCAGGGGTAAAGGCCACGCGGATCTCGCCGTGGGGCACGTTCTGCTTAATCAGTACCGAGAGCGCGGTCATGATCTCCGCCACGCCAGCCTTATCGTCCGCGCCAAGCAGGGTTTTGCCATCGGTGGTGATCAGCGTCTGCCCCAGCAGCTGATGCAGCACCGGGAACATCACCGGAGAGAGGATCTCATCCCCTACGCCAAGGGCAATATCGCCCCCGCGGTAGTTCTCGACAATCTGCGGATTGACGTTCTTGCCGTTGAAGTCCGGGGAGGTATCGACGTGGGAGATGAACCCAATAGTGGGGATATTGCCCTCCACGTTAGCCGGCAGCGTTGCCATCACCGTGCCTTTATCACTCAGCGTCACGTTGGTGAGGCCCATCTCATTAAGCTGATCGCGAAGCAGCTCTAATAGCTTCCACTGTCCCTCTGTGCTTGGAACCTGTCTGACGCCCGGTTTCGACTGCGTATCTAACGAAACATAGTGCAAAAAACGCTCAAGTAATTTTTCCATGCGTCCACCCTCACTTTTTGTCACGTCATTATCAAGAAGCGCGACAGGATATGTATTGCGTCAGGTCACTTTTAACTTGTAAACCCTGTATTTTATTACACCCTTAATAGTGGCTGAGAAACGGCCTGGATGGGTAAGAAATAAGAACAAGGTTTGGCGATTTCAGTGGTTTGCCGTAGAATGCCAGGCCTTATTAATGTGCCAAAACCCAAGGTGGTTACTCACAAACCCCGCACCGGTAAGCCATCCGCTGCGTCTACACGGGACAGAGTCAAAAATTGAATACACAATCACGTTCGCTTTCACCGCTGGTACAAATGGCGGGAATTCGAAAAAGTTTTGATGGGAAAACCGTTATCTCCGATCTTAACCTGACCATCAACAACGGCGAATTCCTGACGCTGCTTGGCCCCTCTGGCTGCGGTAAAACTACCGTCCTGCGCCTGATTGCAGGCCTGGAGAGTGTTGATACCGGCCATATCACCCTCGATAGCGATGATATAACGAACGTTCCGGCAGAGCATCGCCATGTTAATACCGTCTTTCAAAGCTACGCCCTTTTCCCGCACATGACAGTGTTCGAAAACGTTGCCTTTGGCCTGCGGATGCAGAAAACCCCGGCGGATCAGATTACCCCTCGCGTTACCGATGCCCTGCGTATGGTGCAGCTGGAGGAGTTTGCCCACCGTAAGCCGCACCAGCTCTCCGGCGGCCAGCAGCAGCGCGTTGCTATCGCCCGGGCGGTGGTTAACAAGCCGCGCATGCTGCTGCTGGACGAGTCCCTCTCAGCGCTCGATTACAAGCTGCGCAAGCAGATGCAGAACGAGCTGAAGGCGCTACAGCGCAAGCTCGGCATTACCTTTGTCTTCGTCACTCACGATCAGGAGGAGGCGCTGACCATGTCCGATCGTATCGTGGTGATGCAAAATGGCAAAATCGAGCAGGACGGCACCCCGCGTGAGATCTACGAGGAGCCGAAAAACCTCTTCGTCGCCAGCTTTATCGGCGAGATCAATATCTTCAACGCGACGGTGATCGAGCGTATTGATGCGCAGCGCGTACGGGCCAGCGTCGAGGGCCGCGAGTGCAATATCTACGTCAATTTCGCCGTCACGCCAGGCCAAAAACTGAACGTGCTGCTGCGCCCGGAAGATCTGCGCGTCGATGAGATTAACGACGACAATGAGATCGAAGGGCTGATTGGCTACGTACGCGAGCGTAACTACAAGGGTATGACCCTGGAGTCGGTAGTCGAGCTGGAAAACGGCAAGATTGTGATGGTCAGCGAGTTCTTTAACGAAGACGATCCCGATTTCGACCACTCGCTGGATCAGAAGATGGCGATCAACTGGGTAGAGAGCTGGGAGGTCGTACTGGCTGATGAAGAGCACAAGTAAATTCCAGAACGTGGTGATTGCCACTATCGTCGGTTGGCTTGTGCTGTTTGTCTTTCTGCCCAACCTGATGATCGTGGTCACCAGCTTTTTGACCCGCGACGACGTCTCCTTCGTTAAGCTGGTCTTTACGCTGGACAACTACACACGCCTGCTCGATCCGCTCTATTTTGACGTGCTGCTGCACTCCCTCAATATGGCGCTGATGGCCACCCTCGCCTGTCTGGCGCTGGGCTATCCCTTCGCCTGGTTTTTGGCGAAGCTGCCGCAGAAGGTGCGTCCGCTGCTGCTTTTTCTGCTGATCGTGCCGTTCTGGACCAACTCCCTGATCCGCATCTATGGCCTGAAGCTGTTTCTGAGCACCAAGGGCTACCTCAATGCGTTCCTGCTTGAGCTGGGGATCATTGATACCCCGCTGCGGATTATGTTTACCCCCAGCGCGGTCATCATTGGTCTGGTCTATATTCTGCTGCCCTTTATGGTGATGCCGCTCTACTCCAGCATCGAGAAGCTGGATAAGCCGCTGCTGGAGGCGGCGCGGGATCTGGGGGCGAGCAAGCTGCAAACTTTTATCCGCATCATCCTGCCGCTGACTATGCCGGGCATTATCGCGGGCTGCCTGCTGGTGATGCTCCCGGCAATGGGGCTGTTCTATGTCTCGGATCTCATGGGCGGCGCAAAAAACCTGCTTATCGGTAACGTGATCAAGAGCCAGTTCCTCAATATTCGCGACTGGCCGTTCGGGGCGGCGACCAGCATCACTCTGACGGTAGTCATGGGTCTGATGCTGCTGGTCTACTGGCGCGCGATGCGCCTGCTGAACAAAAAGGTGGAGCTGGAGTGATGGGTCGACTGCTGCGCGGCGGTTTTATGACCGCTATTTACGCTTACCTCTATATCCCGATCGTTATTTTGATCGTTAACTCCTTTAACCAGGCGCGCTTTGGCATCAACTGGCAGGGCTTTACGACTCAGTGGTATAGCCTGCTGATGAACAACGATAGCCTGCTGCAGGCAGCCCAGCACTCGCTAACTATGGCGGTGCTGTCGGCGACCTTTGCTACGCTGATTGGCTCCCTGACCGCGGTGGCGCTCTACCGCTACCGCTTTCGCGGCAAACCTTTCGTCAGCGGCATGCTGTTCGTGGTGATGATGTCCCCGGACATCGTGATGGCAATCTCACTGCTGGTGCTGTTTATGCTGCTCGGCATCCAGCTAGGCTTCTGGTCGCTGCTCTTCTCGCATATCACCTTCTGCCTGCCGTTTGTGGTCGTGACGGTCTACTCACGCCTGAAGGGCTTTGACGTGCGGATGCTGGAGGCGGCAAAGGATCTGGGTGCCAGCGAAACCACCATCCTGCGCAAAATCATTCTGCCGCTGGCGATGCCCGCCGTCGCCGCCGGCTGGCTGTTGAGCTTTACCCTGTCGATGGATGACGTCGTTGTCTCGTCATTCGTGACCGGGCCTGGGTATGAAATTCTACCGTTGAAGATCTACTCAATGGTGAAAGTCGGCGTCTCACCGGAGGTGAACGCGCTGGCAACCATTCTTTTACTCCTTTCGCTGGGTCTGGTGATGGCCAGCCAGCTTATTGGCCGCGATAAAACCAGGAGCCTGAAGACGGGCTCCGCAATCAGGGGACGTTAAAATGAAAAACTGGTCACGCCACCTGCTCGCCGCAGGGGCGCTGGCGCTCAGCGTGAGTGCCGCCCATGCCGAGGATAATAAGACCCTCTACTTCTATAACTGGACCGAGTACGTGCCGCCAGGCCTGCTGGAGCAGTTCACCAAGGAGACGGGTATCAAGGTGATCTATTCGACCTATGAGTCGAACGAGACCATGTATGCCAAGCTCAAAACCTATAAAGACGGCGCCTACGATCTGGTTGTACCTTCCACCTACTTTGTCGACAAGATGCGCAAAGAGGGAATGATCCAGAAGATCGACAAAAGCAAGCTGAGTAACTTCAGCAACCTCGACCCTGAGGTGCTGAACAAGCCGTTCGATCCGAGCAACGACTACTCTGTTCCCTATATCTGGGGTGCGACGGCTATTGGAGTCAACAGCGAAGCTATCGATCCGAAGAGCGTCACCCGCTGGGCCGATCTGTGGAAGCCGGAGTATAAGAGCAGCCTGGTACTGACCGACGATGCCCGGGAAGTATTCCAGATGGCGCTGCGCAAGCTAGGTTACTCGGGTAACACCACCGATCCGAAAGAGATTGAGGCAGCCTACCACGAGCTGCAGAAGCTGATGCCAAACGTGGCAGCCTTCAACTCCGACAACCCGGCCAACCCCTATATGGAAGGGGAAGTCAATCTGGGTATGGTCTGGAACGGTTCCGCCTACGTGGCACGCCAGAGCGGCACCCCGCTAACGGTGGTGTGGCCTAAAGAGGGCGGCATCTTCTGGATGGATAGCCTGGCGATCCCGGCCAACGCGAAAAACGTTGATGGTGCGCTTAAGCTAATCAACTTCCTGCTGCGCCCGGACGTGGCAAAACAGGTTGCGGAGACCATTGGTTACCCAACGCCTAACCTGGCAGCGCGTAAGCTACTCACCCCGGCGGTTGCAAATGATAAGTCGCTCTACCCGGATGCCGAGACCATCAGTAAAGGCGAGTGGCAGAATGACGTTGGCCAGGCCAGCGCTATCTACGAAAGCTACTACCAGAAGCTGAAAGCGGGCCGTTAAGCGTAAAATGCCCGGCGGCGCAGCGCTTGCCGGGCCTACAAAAAACACCGTAGTCACACGTAGGCCGGGCAAACGCAGTGCCGCCCAGCGTTTTTCTGGACCTACAGCCCTTTCAGCAGCCTGTCGACATACTCCGGCACGACCTGACTTGCCAGCCCGTAGTGCTTCTCTTCAAACTCGCTGCCTACCTGGCTCGGCTCGAGGTTAAGCTCAACGGTGTGTGCGCCCTGTAGCTTCGCCTCATGCACAAAGCCTGCGGCCGGATAGACGTGCCCGGAGGTGCCGATGGCGATAAACACATCCGCCAGCGTCAGCGCGCTGTAGATCTCATCCATGCCCAGCGGCATCTCACCAAACCAGACCACGTGCGGGCGCAGCGGTGCCGGGAACTGGCAGCAGTGGCACTTATCTTCCTGGGTGATATCCCCCGTCCACTCCAGCACCTGGCCGCTGGAGGCGCAGCGCACCTTAAGTAGCTCACCGTGCATATGCAGCACGTTTTTGTTACCGGCCCGCTCGTGCAGGTTATCAATATTCTGGGTGATCAGCAGAAAGCGGTCCCCGAGGGCCTCTTCCAGCTTCGCCAGTGCCAGATGCGCGGCGTTGGGGGCAATCTCCGGCTGTTGAAGCTGGCGACGGCGTGCGTTATAGAACGACTGCACCAGCTCCGGGTTGCGGGCAAACCCCTCCGGCGTGGCGACGTCCTCTACATGGTGCTCCTCCCACAGCCCGTCGGCGGCGCGGAAGGTACGAATGCCCGATTCGGCGGAGATCCCCGCCCCGGTCAATACGACCACTCTTGGTTTTTCCATCACTTCGGGTACCACTCTGTCTCTGAAAAAGATGCGCTGGCGTAGACGCTCGCGCAAACGGCGTTTGTTGCGGCGAAAACGGCTTAGTCGGCTAAAACGACGCGACTGCATATCGGCCTCTTGTGCTTAATCGGTGAGATGGAGGAAGGCTGCGCCACGCATGCCGCCCGCGTCGCCGTGCCGGGCGCGCTCAATGCGCGGTACCCGGGCAACCGGCAGCAGACGCAGCGGCAAACGATCGGACAACAGCGTGGTCAGCGCGGCGAAGTTTGACAGCCCGCCGCCGATAACCAGCAGATCCGGATCTACGATGGTCAATATCGTCCCCAGGCAGACGGCCAGCAGCTCAACGTAGCGAGCCACATGCGCCAGCGCCCTCTCATCACCTTGTTCCCAAAGAGCGACTATTTCAGGTGCGTTCAGAGATTGATCGTAGAAGTGATTGTAGAGCCATGCAAAGCCGCGACCGGAAAGATAGTTCTCAATGCAGCCCAGCTGGCCGCAGCCGCAGCGCAGAAGGGGAATATCGCGCCCAACAATTTCAAGCGCATCGACGGGCAGGCGAATATGGCCAAACTCGCCGGTAATATAGCTGTGCCCGGGAATGGACCTGCCGTTGAAGACCAGTCCCCCCCCGACGCCGGTGCCGAGGATCAGCCCCATCACCAGCGGATAGCGGGCAAACGCATCATCCCAGGCTTCCGAGAGGGCAAAACAGTTGGCGTCGTTATCGAGACGAACGTCGCGGCCTAACAGCGCACAGAGATCGGCCCGCAGCGCCCTGCCGCTGGCGGCAGGAAGATTTGCCGCGTAGAGCGTGCCGTCGGCGGTGACGGGCATGCCGGGAATGCCGATGCCCACCGATCCTTTTTCACCCGTACGGGCGTCGGCGTCATGCACCAGCCCGGCGATGGCGTCCAGAAAGGCGCTGTAGCTCTCGTGGGGCGTGGCGATGCGCCGCTCCCACTGTAGCTTTCTGTCGCTGTCGAAGACGCCCAGCGCAATTTTACTCCCGCCGATGTCCAGCCCGTAATACATCGCCTCTCCTTGTTACTGGCCGCTTGGGTTACTGTCCGCTTAAACTATTGTCCGCTTAAAACACGGGCCGGATCGATATTGCTGGCGCGTCTGGCAGGATACCAGCTCGCCAACAGACTCAGCACCAGGGCGGTCACCAGCACGTAGACTACATCAAGCACGTGCAGCTCTGACGGCAGGAAATCGATAAAATAGATATCCCCCGACAGGAATTGATGGCCGATCAGCGTCTCAAGACCGTTGATAATCGGCGTCAGCTGAAGGGCAACCACCACGCCAATGACTACCCCGGCCACGCTGCCGAACAGCCCGGCCAGCAGACCATACCAGACGAAGACCGCGCGGATCAGTCCATCCTTCGCCCCAAGGGTGCGCAGCACGGCGATATCGCCGCTCTTGTCTTTCACCGCCATCACCAGGGTCGAGACGATGTTGAAGCAGGCTACGCCGATCACCAGCACCATTGCCAGATACATAATGGCGCGGATCATCTGGATATCGCGGTACATATAGCCGTAGGTGCCGATCCAGCTTTTGATGTAAACATAGCTGTCGGTCACGCTGCCGGCGTCGCGCACCAGCTTATTGGCGTTAAAGACGTCCTTAACCTTGATGGCGATGCCGGTGACGCCGTCGTTCATCTCCAGGTACTGCTGAGCATCCTGCATCGGGATCATGGCAAAACTGTGATCGAGCTGGCCGCTGAGCTGTAAAATACCGCTGACGTGCAGCCTGACGCGTTTCGGCTGCTGAAGCTTATGATCGGCGCTGGCGTTAGGGATCATGACCGATACCCAGTCGCCCTGCTTGACCTTCAGCGCATCGGCAACGCCTTTACCGAGGATCACCTGCTGTTCACCCGCCTTGAAGCTGGCCCAGGCGTTGTTCTGCACATAGCGCGGCAGCGCGCTCAGACGCGTCTCCTGCTGCGGATCGACCCCTTTCACCTGAATAGCGCGCAGGTTTACCCCGCTCTCTACCAGGCCGGTAAAGTTGATATAGGGCGCGGCGGCTTCAATCCCTGCCACCTTCTCAACCTTGCCCAGCGCCTCGCGCCAGTTAGACCACGGCTGGTTGACCGGCTCGATCTCGCCGTGAGGCACCACCGCGAGGATGCGGTTATTTAGCTCGCGCTCAAAGCCGTTCATGGCGCTGAGACCGACGATCAGCACCGCCACCCCCAGCGCAATGCCGATGGTAGAGATCACCGAGATCAGCGACACCATGCCGCCGCGCCGACGGCCACGGCTAAAGCGCAGGGCGATGAGTAACGACAGAGGTGAAGCCATTACTGCGCCCCCATCAGCGTCATCTCCGCGCTCAGGTGGCCGTCGCGCATCTCCATCTGGCGGCTCATACGTTTTGCCAGCTGCAGATCGTGGGTGACCACCAGAAACGCCGTCCCCTGCGAGGCGTTCAGCTCGCCGAGAAGGGCAAAGATCGCGTCGGCGTTGCGCGCGTCAAGGTTACCGGTGGGTTCATCCGCCAGTACCAGGCGGGGATTATTGACCAGCGCCCGGGCTATCGCCACACGCTGACGCTCGCCGCCGGAAAGCTCCGACGGACGGTGATTCGCCCGATGCAGCAGGCCGACCGCCTGGAGCATATCCCGTGCGCGCTGGGTAATTTCCGCCGGTTTGTGCTTGCCAATCAGCAGCGGCATGGCGACGTTCTCCTGAGCGGTAAAGTCCGGCAGCAGGTGGTGAAACTGGTAGATAAAGCCCAGCTCACGGTTGCGCAGCTCGGCTTTTGCCGTCGAGGAGAGCTGGCTCAGCTGGCGATCGCCAAAAATCACGTCGCCAGAGGTGGGCGTATCCAGCCCCCCCAGCAGGTGCAGCAGCGTACTCTTACCGGAGCCGGAGCTACCGACAATCGCCACGGTTTCGCCTTCGTTCACGCTAAAGCTGACATCGTGCAGCACGTCGGTCTGCACGTTCCCTTCCTGATAGCGTTTGCACAGGTTGTCGCATTGCAACAGGATCTTATTCATAACGTAAAGCCTCAGCGGGTTGGGTGGCGGCGGCGCGCCATGAGGGATAGAGCGTAGAGAGCAGCGCAATGGCCATCGCCACCAGCGCAATAATCACGACCTGCAGCGGTTCAATAGCGACCGGCAGCGCCGCGCCGTCCAGCAGTGCGCCAATGATTGGCATCAGATTGTTAAGCTGGCTGGCAAGGAGCGCCCCGAGTACGGCACCGAGCAGCGCGCCGATAATCCCCGCGCTGGCCCCCTGCACCATAAAGACCGCCATGATCTGACGCGGCGTCAGCCCCTGAGTTTGCAGGATCGCCACTTCGCCCTGCTTCTCCATCACCATCAGCCCCAGCGAGGTGATGATGTTGAAGGCGGCCACGGCGACGATCAGGCTCAGCAGCAGGCCCATCATGTTCTTCTCCATGCGCACGGCCTGGAACAGCTCACCTTTGCGATCGCGCCAGTCCTGCCATTTAGTCCCTTCCGGCAGCGCCTGCTGGCTCAGCTCATCGACCTTCAGCGGCTCGTTGAGCCACAGCCGCCAGCCGGTGATGTTACCCGCCGGATAGCGCATCAGGCGCGACGCATCCTGAATGTTGACCAGCATCTGATAGCCATCCACTTCGCTGTTGGCGGCAAAGGTGCCGATCACGGTAAAGAGGCGCTGGCTCGGCAGACGCCCCATCGGCGTAAACTGGCTGGCAGAGGGCACCATCACCCGTAGCTGATCGCCACGGTTAACGCCCAGCTGCCCGGCCAGCTGCTCGCCGAGGATCACGTTATATTTGCCTGGCTGCAGGTCGGTTTGTTTGACGTTGACGAGGTACGGCGTAAGCGGATCCTTCTGCGCGGGATCGATGCCAAGCATCACCCCTACCGAGACGCTGCGCGCGCTCTGTAACACTACGTCACCGGTGGTCAGCGGCGCGACGCGGCTGACGCCCTGGAGCTTCGCGGCGCTGGCTGGCAGCTGCTGCGGGTTCAGCGAGCCATTGGCTGAGGAGAGGATCGCCTGCGGCATGAGCCCCAGGATGTTGTTTTGCAGCTCGCGCTCGAAGCCGTTCATCACCGACAGGACAGTCACCAGCGCCATCACGCCGAGCGTAATGCCGATGGTTGAGAGCCAGGAGACAAAGCGACCGAAGCGGTCCGCTGCGCGCCCGCGCATATAGCGAAGGCCTATGAATAGTGCGACAGGTTGATACATGACATCCGTCTGGTTGCGGTTAGCAGACTCACGAGTATATAAGCGAAACCGGGGATGGTAAATCGCTTATACGCTAAGAATTGTCGGGGATTGGGGTAAAAAATTGTTCAAAATCAATTTGGTAAAACAAGGTTTATCGGCTAAGCCTACGATAACGGACCTCACCTTTTTCCGAAAACTTCCTGTAACGCGCCAAATCCAGAGCGTTACCCATTACAGCGCGGCCCTGCCTTACCACTATAGACGCCAAAATATATCGCAACACAGGCGTTTTAACGATGAAGCAAAAAGCATTATGGATCAACCAGATCAAAGGGTTATGTATCAGCCTTGTGGTGATCTACCACTCGGTGATCACCTTTTATCCTCATCTTGAGGGGTTACAACACCCCCTCTCCGGCCTGCTCGCCAAATGCTGGCTCTATATGAATCTCTACCTTGCGCCTTTCCGGATGCCGGTGTTTTTCTTCATCTCCGGCTACCTGATCCGCCGCTATATCACCGAGGCCGAATGGAAAAACTGCATCGATAAGCGGCTGTGGTCGATCTTTTACGTACTGGCTCTGTGGGGGGTTTTACAGTGGCAGGGGATAAGTTTTCTCAACCGCTGGCTGGCTCCCGAGCGCGATCTTAGCCAGTCGGCCAACGCGGCCTACGCCGACTCGCTGAGCGAGTTCCTGCACGGCATGCTGACCGCCAGCATCAGCCTGTGGTATCTCTACGCCCTGCTGATCTACTTCGTGGTCTGTAAGTTCCTGAGCCGCTGGAAACGTCCCGCGCTGGTGATGATGCTGCTGGCGTCGGTGGCGATTAACTTCCTGCCGCTCCCGTGGTGGGGAATGAACAGCGTGGTGCGTAACGTCATCTACTACGCCCTTGGGGCCTGGTACGGCGTGACGATTATGGGCTGGCTGCAGAGCATCCCCCTGCGCCGTCAAATTTTTCCTCTGGTGCCTGCCCTGCTGGTGGCGGTAGCGCTCTGGTTTTGCAACGTGCCGGTACTGCTCTCCCTGCTCTCGGCCTGGCTGATCATGTCCCTCTTCTGGCGGCTGGAGCAGCGCTTTACCCCCGGTGAGGATCGGCTCCTGAACGTGATTGGCTCCAACACCATTGCCATTTACACCACTCACCGCATCCTGATCGAAGGCAGCAGCCTCGCCCTGCTGCCGCTGTTTCGCCAGGGCGTACTCTCCCCGATGCTGGAGCTGGGCCTGCTGCTGGCTTATCCCCTTCTGAGCCTGCTGGTCTGTACCCTGGTTGGGCTGGGTATCCGCCGCCTCTCCGTGCGCCTGTTTGGCGACCTCTTTTTTTCACCGCCGGAGAAACTGCGTCTGGTCCCTGCCCCCCGTTAGCGGCATAACTTTGCTAATATTGAGGGATCAAAGATAATAAACTGCATTGTGTATCAGTGATATGCCCCCATATCAGGGGGCATAAACCTAAGAGATCCCGATATTTGCCATGCCTGAACAATACCGTTACTCCCTTCCCGTGAAAGCGGGCGACCAGCGCCAACTGGGTGAGCTTACAGGCAGCGCCTGTGCCACAGAAGTGGCAGAAATCGTTGAGCGTCACGCAGGCCCGGTGGTGCTGATTGCACCCGATATGCAAAACGCGCTGCGCCTGCATGATGAGATCCGTCAGTTTACCGACAGTCTGGTAATGAACCTCGCCGACTGGGAGACGCTGCCTTATGACAGCTTCTCCCCGCACCAGGAGATCATCTCCTCCCGGCTCTCGACGCTCTATCAGCTGCCCTCTATGCAGCGCGGCGTGCTGATTATGCCGGTGAACACGCTGATGCAGCGCGTCTGCCCGCACAGCTATCTGCACGGCCATGCGCTGGTGATGAAAAAGGGCCAGCGTCTCTCCCGCGATGCCCTGCGCGCCCAGCTGGATACCGCTGGCTACCGCCACGTTGACCAGGTGATGGAGCACGGCGAATACGCTACTCGCGGCGCGCTGCTGGATCTCTACCCAATGGGCAGCACGCAGCCCTACCGCATCGACTTCTTTGATGATGAGATCGATAGCCTGCGCCTGTTCGATCCTGATACCCAGCGCACGCTGGAAGAGGTGGAGGCGATCAATCTCCTGCCCGCCCACGAGTTTCCTACCGACAAGGCGGCTATCGAGCTGTTCCGCAGCCAGTGGCGCGACACTTTTGAGGTGAAGCGCGACGCCGAACACATCTACCAGCAGGTGAGCAAAGGCACGCTGCCAGCGGGGATCGAGTACTGGCAGCCGCTCTTCTTCAGCGAGCCGCTGCCGCCGCTGTTTAGCTACTTCCCGGCCAATACGCTGGTGATTAACACCGGCGATCTCGATGCCAGCGCGGTGCGTTTCCAGAGCGAAACCCAGGCCCGCTACGAGAACCGCGGTGTCGATCCGATGCGTCCTCTGCTGCCGCCGGAGACGCTGTGGCTGCGCAGCGACGAGCTGTTTGCCGAGCTGAAGCGCTGGCCGCGCATCCAGCTGAAAACCGAACAGCTGGCGGAGAAAGCCGCCAACACTAACCTTGGCTACCAGACGCTGCCGGATCTGGCCGTTCAGGCGCAGCAGAAATCCCCCCTGGATAGCCTGCGCAAGTTCCTCGAATCCTTCACCGGCCCGGTGGTCTTCTCCGTTGAGAGCGAGGGCCGCCGTGAGGCGCTGGGCGAACTGCTGGCGCGTATTAAAGTCGCTCCGAAGCGGATCCTGCGCCTTGATGAGGCGACGGCCAGCGGGCGTTACCTGCTGATCGGCGCGGCGGAGCGCGGGTTTATTGATACCCTGCGCAACCGGGCGCTGATCTGTGAGAGCGATCTGCTGGGCGAACGCGTCGCACGTCGTCGCCAGGACAACCGCCGGACCATCAATCCCGATACGCTGATCCGCAACCTTGCCGAGCTGCATCCCGGCCAACCGGTGGTGCACCTGGAGCATGGCGTCGGGCGCTACGCGGGTATGACCACGCTGGAAGCGGGCGGCATAAAAGGTGAGTACCTGATGCTGACCTACGCCAACGATGCCAAACTCTATGTCCCGGTGTCGTCCCTGCACCTGATCAGCCGCTACGCGGGTGGCGCGGAGGATAATGCCCCGCTGCACAAATTGGGCAGCGATGCCTGGACGCGGGCGCGGCAGAAGGCGGCGGAAAAAGTGCGCGACGTGGCCGCCGAGCTGCTGGACGTCTACGCCCAGCGCGCGGCCAAGACCGGCTTTGCCTTCAAGCATGACAAAGAGCAGTATCAGCTCTTCTGCGATGCCTTTCCGTTTGAAACCACGCCAGATCAGGCCCAGGCGATCAACGCCGTGCTCAGCGACATGTGTCAGCCGCTGGCGATGGATCGCCTGGTCTGCGGCGACGTGGGCTTCGGTAAAACCGAGGTAGCGATGCGCGCCGCCTTCCTTGCGGTAGAGAACCACAAGCAGGTGGCGGTGCTGGTGCCGACGACCCTGCTGGCCCAGCAGCACTACGACAACTTCCGCGATCGCTTCGCCAACTGGCCGGTACGCATCGAGCTGCTGTCCCGCTTCCGGAGCGCGAAAGAGCAGACCCAGGTGCTGGCCGATGCGGCAGAGGGCAAGGTCGATATTCTGATCGGCACCCACAAGCTGCTGCAAAGCGATCTGAAGTGGCGCGATCTCGGCCTGCTGATCGTCGACGAGGAGCATCGCTTCGGGGTACGCCACAAGGAGCGCATCAAAGCGATGCGTGCCGACGTCGATATCCTGACGCTGACCGCCACCCCGATCCCGCGTACCCTGAATATGGCCATGAGCGGCATGCGCGATCTGTCAATTATCGCCACGCCGCCGGCCCGTCGTCTGGCAGTGAAAACCTTCGTGCGCGAGTACGATAGCCTGGTAGTGCGCGAGGCGATGCTGCGTGAGATCCTGCGCGGGGGCCAGGTCTACTATCTCTATAACGACGTTGAGAATATCCAGAAGGCGGCCCAGCGGCTGGCGGAGCTGGTGCCGGAGGCGCGGATCGCCATCGGCCACGGCCAGATGCGCGAGCGCGAGCTGGAGCGGGTGATGAACGACTTCCATCACCAGCGCTTTAACGTGCTGGTCTGTACCACCATCATTGAAACCGGGATCGACATCCCCACCGCCAACACCATCATCATTGAGCGGGCGGACCACTTCGGCCTCGCCCAGCTGCATCAGCTCCGTGGTCGCGTTGGGCGCTCCCATCACCAGGCCTACGCCTGGCTACTGACCCCGCACCCGAAGGCGATGACCACCGACGCGCAGAAGCGTCTGGAAGCCATCGCCTCGCTGGAGGATCTGGGCGCAGGCTTTGCGCTGGCCACCCATGACCTGGAGATCCGTGGCGCGGGCGAACTGCTCGGGGAAGATCAGAGCGGCTCTATGGAGACTATCGGCTTCTCGCTCTATATGGAGCTGCTCGAGAACGCCGTTGACGCGCTGAAGGCCGGGCGCGAGCCGTCGCTGGAGGATCTGACCAGCCAGCAGACCGAGGTCGAGTTACGCATGCCTGCCCTACTGCCGGATGATTACATTCCGGACGTCAATACCCGCCTGTCATTCTACAAGCGCGTCGCCAGCGCCAAGAGCAGCAGCGAGCTGGAGGAGATCAAGGTCGAACTGATCGACCGCTTTGGTCTGCTGCCCGATCCGGCCCGGACGCTGCTTGAGGTAGCCCGGCTGCGTCAGCAGGCGCAGAAGCTGGGGATCCGCAAGCTGGAGAGCAACGATAAAGGCGGCGCGATTGAGTTTGCCGAGAAGAACCATGTCAATCCGGCCTGGCTCATCGGCCTGCTGCAGAAGCAGCCACAGCACTTCCGCCTCGATGGCCCTACCCGGCTGAAGTTTATGCAGGAGCTAGGTGAGCGCAAAACCCGCATGGAGTGGGTAAGTAACTTTATGAAGGAGCTGGCAGAGAACGCCATCGCCTGATCCCCAGGCGCACGCTGCGGCAGCAGCGTGCGCCACTCTTTACAAATCCTTGCATTTCACGAAACATCCAGACACACCTTCCGTCCATACTTCACGTTTGCCCTTGCATAACAACAACCTAAAAGTACGGTGGTCTAACGATGAAACAGATGCGCACGACTCGCTGGATAACGCTGCTGGCCCTTGCGGCGACGGCACTCCTCTCCCTCCCCGCCCAGGCCAATACCTGGCCGCTTCCCGCTAACGGCAGCCGGCTGGTAGGTGAAAACCGTTTTCACCTCGTCGAGAAAGACGGTGGCTCGCTGGAGGCCATCGCCAAAAAGTATAACGTCGGCTTTCTGGCGCTACTGCAGGCCAACCCCGGCGTTGATCCCTACGTGCCGCGCGCTGGCAGCGTGCTGACTATCCCGCTCCAGACTTTGCTGCCAGATGTGCCGCGCCAGGGGATTGTCATCAACCTTTCTGAGCTGCGACTCTACTGGTTCCAGCCAGGCAGAAACGAGGTGGCTGTCTACCCTATCGGCATTGGCCAGCTGGGGGGCGACACCTTAACGCCAACGATGGTGACCCGCGTGTCAGATAAACGCGCCAACCCAACCTGGACGCCGACAGCTAACATCCGCGCACGCTATAAGGCCCAGGGGATCGATCTGCCTGCGGTGGTGCCTGCCGGGCCAAATAACCCGATGGGCCACCACGCTATCCGTCTTGCAGCCCACGGTGGCGTCTATCTGCTTCATGGAACCAATGCTGACTTTGGCATTGGCATGCGCGTCAGCTCGGGCTGTATTCGCCTGCGCGATAATGACATTGCAACCCTGTTCCGCCAGGTTACCCCTGGGACACCGGTGAATATTATCAACGCGCCGGTAAAAGCCTCGGTGGAGCCAGATGGTACCCGGCTGGTTGAGGTGCATCAGCCGTTGTCCAAATCCATTAATGACGATCCAAAAACGCAGCCGCTGGTGCTGAATGCGAGCCTGGAGAGCTTTAAATCCGCTGCCGGGACCGATGCGGCGCTGATGGAGGAAGTGATGGCGGTGCGCTCGGGCATGCCGGTAGACGTGACGCAGCATGACGCGGCCTCTGTGCAATCGCTATAACCCGTAAACCGTTAAAAATCATTAGCATATAACATAATTATTTTTAACCATTCCCTGCTGGCCTTCGGTGACAATTATTTTTATAATGATTGTTCAATAATTCAACATTAGGTGAGGAGCCACTATGACCACCGACGTCAGCAGTAGCACAAAAAAAAGCCGTGGCCGACCCAAAGTTTTTGACAGGGAAGCCGCGCTCGACAAAGCCATGACCCTCTTCTGGCAGCATGGCTATGAGGCGACGTCGCTATCCGATCTGGTCGACGCTACCGGAGCGAAAGCCCCGACGCTCTACGCGGAGTTTACCAATAAAGAGGGGCTATTTCGCGCGGTGCTCGATCGCTATATTTCGCAGTTTGCGACCAAATATCAGGCGGAGCTGTTTTGCGATGATAAGCGCGTTGAGCAGGCGCTGCTGGACTACTTTACCGCCGTCGCCACCTGCTTCACCAGCAAAGAGACGCCCTCAGGCTGCTTCCTGATTAGCACCTCAGCGGCGCTGGCAGCTTCCTCAAATGAGATTGCCCAGACGCTGAAGTCGCGTCACGCGTTGCAGGAGGCTGCGCTGCTGCGCTTCCTTGAGCTGCGCCAGCAGCGCGGTGAGATACCTACGACGGCCTCGCTGCAGACGATAGCGCAGTTTTTGAACTGCGTCATTCAGGGAATGTCGGTCAGCGCCCGTGAAGGAGCATCTCAGGAAAAACTGCTGACTATCACCCGCACTACTCTCTCCCTCTGGCCACAGCTCATTAACTCCTGATATCGGTTTGGCCTATCTTAACGATAGGTCAAATCTTCCTCACACTTTTGTATGACCCTTTGCTACGCTTAATGGTGATTATTCTCGTGCTAATCATTAGCAGGATACACAGGAAAACGAGAGACGTCATGACGACGCAGCGCAGCATCCCTTTCTATTTCATGGATATTCAGGAAAGTTTTACGACTATTCACATGCAGAAGGATAACGGTCATGGTTTTGCTATTACCATTATTTAAGGTGCTAATAGTAATTACATTGTTATTTAGTCTCTGGGTAGTATGTGGTGGTTCGATCCTGTTTGCTTTCATCTCTGTGCTGATCACAGGATGTCTGCTGATCCGCCAGCAGAGTATGATTTAATACCGAGCGATAATAAAAGCCTCGCCTTAGCGAGGCTTTTTTATGCCCGTAAAAAAGGCTCCTCAGCCTGAGCGAATGAGGAGCCAAATCGGGGGTACTGCTTTTTTATGCTTTGTTATTCAAAACCAGCTGCCCGTTGCTATCCAGCGGGATCTGGGTGCCGGGATCGTTGGCCATGCGAATTTTCCCCTGCTGGTCACCAATTTTGTAGGTCACGTCGTAACCGAGCATCTTTTCTGATTTGTCATAGACGGTTTTGCAGCGCTGCTGCGTGCTGGTGTAGGTATCCCGCTCCTGCATCGCTCCCTGTACCTGGTTACCGGCGTAGCCGCCGCCCAGCGCGCCCACGACCGTGGCGACATCTTTACCGCGCCCACCGCCGAACTGATGACCAATCACGCCGCCCGCTACCGCGCCCAGCACCGAGCCGGTCAGCCGGTTTTCATCCTGTACCGGACGTCGATGGGTTACCGTTACGTTACGGCACTCTTTACGCGGCGTTTTCACCGTCTCCTTAATGGGTGTAGCAGAAACCACCTGTGCGTATTGAGGGCCGCGGTTGAAAACGTCTAAGCCCGCCACCGCAGCAACGCCCAGTGCAGCGGCCACACCAATTCCGATACCCGCTAACATGGATTTATTCATTGAATAGTCCCTCTGGTTGGCTCTGATAGTCATAATTCTGCAATCAGCGCGGCCAGAAGCCAATCAGAAAGGCGGTAAATAACGGGGGGTTATGTGGCAAATCGCGGTGATTCAGAGAAATCTGAGCCACCTGATGGAAATCAACAGAAGGATATGCTAAAGGCCCCGCCATGCGTCGGCGGGGCGATGGGCTTAGTGCAGCTTCAGGCGGGGACGGATGACACGGTTGATGCTGCCTACCAGCATCATCAGGCCCGTTTTGAAGTAGCCGTGCAGCGCAACCTGGTGCATACGGTAGAGCGAGATATAGACGAAGCGTGCAACACGCCCCTCTACCATCATCGAGCCGCGCATCAGGTTACCCATCAGGCTACCCACAGTGGAAAAGTTCGAGAGCGATACCAGCGAGCCGTGGTCTTTATAGACGTAGGCTTTCAGCGGCTTACCTTTGATCTGCGCGATAATGTTGTGCAGCGCGCAGGTTGCCATCTGGTGCGCAGCCTGAGCGCGCGGCGGCACAAAGCCCCCTTCCGGACGGGCGCAGGAGGCGCAGTCGCCAATGGCATAGATATCCGCATCACGGGTGGTTTGCAGCGTCGGCTCTACCGCCAGCTGGTTGATACGGTTGGTCTCAAGGCCGCCAATCTCTTTCATAAAGTCCGGGGCTTTGATCCCTGCCGCCCAGACCATCAGATCGGCCTGGATATATTCACCCTCTTTCGTGTGCAGACCGCCTTCGTCCGCGCTGGTAACCATAGTCTGGGTCAGCACGCGTACGCCCATTTTGGTCAGCTCGCTGTGAGCCGCACCGGAGATGCGCGGCGGCAGCGCAGGCAGAATGCGTTCGCCCGCCTCGACCAGCGTTACGTTCAGCGCCTCATTGGTCAGGCCCTTATAGCCGTAGCTATGCAGCTGCTTCACCGCATTGTGCAGTTCGGCAGAGAGCTCAACCCCGGTGGCCCCGCCGCCAACGATGGCAATGTTAACCTTACCGCTGGCACCCAGGTTAGAGGAGTACTTCAGGAACAGGTTCAGCATCTCCTGATGGAAACGGCGCGCCTGATGCGGGTTATCGAGGAAAATGCAATGCTCTTTCACGCCCGGCGTATTGAAGTCGTTAGAGGTACTGCCCAGTGCCATCACCAGGGTGTCGTAAGGCAGCTTGCGCTCTGGTACCAGCAGCTCACCTTTCTCATCCCGCAGCTCGGCCAGGGTGATAGTTTTGCCTTCGCGGTTGATATCCACAACCGAGCCAAGCTGGAACTGGAAATCGTGATTACGTGCGTGCGCCAGGTAGCTCAGCGCGTCTACGCCCTCATCCAGTGAGCCCGTTGCTACTTCATGCAGCAGCGGCTTCCACAGGTGGCTGTGGTTGCGATCGACGAGGGTAATTTTGGCTTTTTTACCCCGGCCCAGCTTCTTACCTAGCTGGGTTGCCAGCTCCAGTCCGCCAGCTCCACCGCCAACAATCACAATCTTTTTCAATGGTGTAGTCAACACGACCCCCTAAAATATTAACCAATTGTTAACTAAAAGTTATGGAAATAGCTTTTAGTTAACAACAAGTTAGCAGCAAAACACAGTCATCTACCCCTTGAGAATAGCATGAACGGTGCATTGGTCATACCAAAATTGATATATATCAAGTTTTGATGCATAAAAGATAACCAGGTTTCGGCCGAAGGGCGAAAAAAAACCAGCCGTTAAAAGGCTGGTTCAGGAAATGGTGGCTTAACCGAGGGTTTTAAAGGCCTTAATACGCTGCAGATGCGGGGAGATATTCTTAAACTTATGCGTCTGCTCTTCGTCCCAGACAATCTCATAAAAGTCGTGCAGCACCTCGGCGGTGCGCTGGCTATTGAGCGCTTCATCGTGGCGGGAGAGGATGGCCAGACAGCGGTCCCGGTTTTTCTCGCGAAAGTTAGTCACACACTTGGTGGCAATATCGGCATACTCCTCCGGCCTGTCGATCTTGCCCTCCATATTCTCTTGCGGATAGAGATTAGGATTGAAAATCACCTGCCGAATGTCGCAGAGAAAACCGATCCGCTCGGCCCAGTACCCGCCCAGGCCCACGCCGCAGATCAGCGGTCGCTCATCGACGTTAAGCTGCAGCATTTTATCCACCTCTTTCAGCAGATGCTGCATGTCATGCTTCGGATGGCGCGTACTGTAGCTCAGCAGACGTACGTCGGGGTCGATAAACTGCAGCTGCAGCACCTTTTCGTGATTGCCCGGACTGTTTGAATCAAAACCGTGTAAGTAGATGATCATCTGTCCTCACCCTGTGCTTTCTCCCTTTCAGGGAGGGTTAATGGGCCGCCGACCGCTCCAGCCAGCGGGCCTGAAGCTGTTCCAGTTTGCTATTCACCGCTTTCCATTCGGCGGAGGCAACCAGCTCCTGACGCGTAAACGCACCTCTATGATACAACTCTGTAACACGTGCTGCATTGATCGGCGACAGGTTATCCAGCACGCTTACTGCGCCCTGACGATGATTACAAACCAGAACCATATCGCAGCCCGCATTCAGCGAAGCCTGGGCACGCTCGGCATAGCTGCCCATGATCGCCGCCCCCTCCATAGAGAGATCGTCCGAGAATATCACTCCGTCAAAGCCCAGCTCCCCGCGCAGCACCGTTTTTAACCAGTGCGGCGAGCCGCTGGCTGGACGCGGATCCACCTCGCTGTAGATCACATGCGCGGGCATAATCGCATCCAGCTTGCCATCGCGGATCAGCGAGCTAAAGATCGACATATCGTGCTCGCGGATCAGCGCCTCCGGACGCGGATCGCGCGGGGTCTCCTTATGGGAATCCGCCGTTACCGCCCCGTGTCCCGGGAAGTGCTTGCCGGTCGCCTTCATGCCCGCCCGGTGCATCCCGTCAATCACGCGGGTGGCAATGGCCAGCGCCTTCTGCGGATCGGCATGGTACGAGCGCTCGCCAATGGCCGCGCTGATGTGGCCCACGTCCAGCACCGGGGCAAAGCTGATATCGATGTCCATCGCGATCATCTCGCAGGCCATCAGCCATCCCGCCTCTTCGGCCAGCCTGCCGCCCTCCTCCATGCCGAGCAGTGCGGCAAACGACTGAGCAGCAGGCAGGCGCGTAAAGCCGTCGCGAAAACGCTGTACCCGGCCCCCCTCCTGATCCACCGCTACCACTAGCCGATGACGCGAGGCGGCGCGGATCTGCCGCACCAGCTCGCGGAGCTGCGCCGGATCGTGATAGTTTCGGGTAAAGAGGATCAGGCCTCCCACCAGCGGATGCGCCAGAATCTCGCGCTCCTCCGCATCCAGCTCATAGCCTGCCACATCTAACATTACCGGACCCACACTGACCTCTCTTATCCTTTTGTCTCGAGCTGACACCATGTTTCATTTGCCAGCGTAATAAATTGCGGCTCCCCCGTCTGCTGCCAGCGGCACTCGTACCAGCCCGCCATTAGCATCACCACCCAGGGGCGCCAGCGCCGCACCTGCTGCGCCAGCTGCGCATACGTTATGTTTGCCGCCTGGGCGTAGGCGCTGATAAGCTGCTCACGCTCACGCTCATCTACCGTCCAGACCGAGGCCAGCTCCAGGGCGATATCGCCATCGCCGGCATACTCCCAGTCAATCAGCCGCAACCCCGAAGCGGTATGCACCAGATTACCTGCATGCACGTCCATATGTAACGGGGCCAGTCTGATGATGCCCGGCTCACCCTCACGCTGAAGGCGCTTTAGCCATACCAGCCAGCGTGGCGTGCGGCGTGCGGGATCGCACCCCTGCCAGTAGCGCTCCAGCAGCGGCAACAGCGTAATGCGCCAGCCAAAACGGGGCTGCTGATGCAGATGATACAGCAAGTCGGCGAGGTGATGGGGGTGCGGAAGCGTGGTTTTCACCTCCCCTGCAAGGTACTCTACGGCCATCCAGCCCTGCCCCAGCCACTGCGGGCGCGGCGCAAGGGAGTCAGGCAGCCGTTTTAGGGCTCGATACTGACGCAGAAAGGGTGCAGGGGTAGTGGCCGCGTGCTGCTGGCGCAGCACCAGACGCTGCTCACCGTTGGCAATGACGCAGCTCCCGCCGCTCAGCCCGGTATGTTCCGGGCTGGCGACGAGCGCTGCGTTGGGGAAATAGCGTGACAGGATCTCGTCACGCTGAAGGTTACTGTTGCTGAACCGCACCTTTACCTGACCAGACGATCTCGCCCGTCTGCACCAGCATCAGCTGCATCTGGAGCGCGGGGGAATTAACGTTGCCGGAGGCGCTGGTGTAGAGCACATACTGCGCCCCTACGTTGCGGGCGATGCCGATCGCTTTACTGCGGGTGCCGAGGCTATCCTGCGGCGACAGACCGAGCTGCTGCTTGGCTACGGAGAGCTGCTGGGCAGAGACCAGCGTAAACTTACCGTTGTTAGCCAGCGCGCCGCGCAGTACCTCCGTAGCTTCCGCCGTGTTCAGCGAGCCGTTGGTGCGGTTATTGACGCTATCCACCAGCAGCACGCTGCCACCGGAAACACCGCTCGCCTGCAGCATTTTGCTGACCATCGGCGACACCGCCCCGCTCCAGTCGAAATGACGCTCGCGCGGCGCGGGCTGCGCGGTCTCATCCTGGTGTTCAATGGGGCCTGGCTGAGCTGGGATCGCCGGTACGGACGGCACCTCCGGTACAGGCTGCGGCTGCGGCTGTTCAACCGGCTGCTGCGGCTGCGGTTTGGCTTCCTCTACGGGCGCTGGCTGCTGTTCGCCCCGCATAATACATCCCGAAAGGATCATCGCTACGGTCGTGAGTAGCGCATAACGACCCAGTTTATTGATCAAGATTCACCCCTTACAAATAGAGATAGAGTCTCACTTTACGCGCGCCTAAATAGTTAGCGCTGCCGTAAAGCGTTACCGATGAATGCGCAGGAATGGTAATGCGCCGGGGCGCTTCCAGCGGATGCATCTCGAGACCTCTGGCGTCATACCAGAAAAAACGATAGTTTACGGTAGCGGCTTCGCTCCGTTCGTTATAGAGCGTTGAGGACGCGGAGGGCTGGATCTCAGCGTTATTCAGCACCGGTTTTTCTGCGCTTATGCCTGCTGCCAGCACGGTTGCTTCCATCACCAGCGTCTGCTCATCGCTTACCGGGATCGCCGGACGCGAGCTACAGCCCGTCAGTGCAGCCAACGCCAGCAGCGCGGCCAGGCCTCCTCTCAGCATAGGTTTAACCTTTATGTGTCAGCATGGGGCCCAGCGCGCGGCCGCCCAGCAGATGCAGGTGAATATGGTATACCTCCTGGCCGCCGTGGCGGTTGCAGTTCATGATCACCCGGTAGCCATCTTCGGCAATCCCCTCCTGCGCTGCGAGCTTCGCCGCCACGGTGAGCATACGTCCCAGCGCCTGCTCATGCGCTTCGGAGACGTCATTTAGCGTTGGGATCAGCAGGTTAGGCACAATGAGGATATGCGTCGGCGCTTGCGGAGAGATATCACGGAATGCCGTGACCAGCTCATCCTGCCAGACGATATCCGACGGAATTTCGCGGCGGATAATTTTACTGAAAATCGTTTCTTCGGCCATGACGTCTTCCTTAATGAATAACTGCGGGACTCAACAAGAGAGTATGATCGAGAATCTCCTGATGTTTCAACTATTACGCCGCTTTTCTTCACGCATTAGGATTAAGTGCTGCCGTTACGCCTGATTTTTCGCCACTCCACCCCCGCCAATAATTTTCTCGATAAATATTACATCTGTTTACAGGGCTAACATGAATGCGTATATTTCGCATTTGCATTTTCATGCGCAATTGCATCATGAAAACCAACACAGCATGCTCAGGATCGGCAACGTATCGATCAGAGCGCACTATTTAACTTGCGAAAAGGGTTCACCATGTCTTTCACCGTTCACGCCAGGGATGGACAATGTCCTGCCGCCGCTCCGTCACTGCTGGCCGTCTGCATTGCCTTTGCCCTTGCGCCTGCCGCGACTTTTGCCGCCACGCCGGACACCACCAGCGGCGATACCGTTATCGTTGATGGTTCCGCCGCCAGCAGCTATGCCGATGAAGAGAGCCAGGACTACAGCGTTAAAACCACCACCTCCGGCACCAAAATGCTGCTGGTTCCGCGTGATATCCCGCAGTCCGTGAGCATCATCAGCAAACAGCGCATGCAGGATCAGAAGCTGGAGTCCCTCGGCGACGTGCTGAAAAACACCACCGGCATTACCCAAAGCGCAACGGACTCTGAGCGCACCAACTTCTACTCCCGCGGTTTTGAGATCGATAACTTTATGGTCGACGGTATTCCGACCCTGTTTGAGACCCGCTGGAATATGGGTGACGCCCTCTCCGATACCGCCCTGTATGAACGTATTGAAGTGGTTCGCGGTGCCAACGGCCTGACCACCGGCTCCGGTAACCCCTCCGCCGCCATTAACATGGTGCGCAAGCACGCCGACAGCCGTGAGTTTACCGGCAACGTCTCCGCCGAGTACGGCAGCTGGAACAAACAGCGCTACGTGGCTGACCTCTCTACCCCGCTGACCGACGACGGTCGCATCCGTGGCCGCATGGTATCGGGCTACCAGCACAATGACAGCTGGCTGGACCGCTACAGCCAGGAGAAAAAGTTCTTCTACGGCGTTTTGGATGTTGATCTGACCGACGCCACCACCTTCTCCGTCGGCTATGACTATCAGGAGACCAACTCCAACAGCCCAACCTGGGGCGGTATTCCACGCTGGTATACTGACGGCACGCGCGTTAACCCGGACCGCAGCTTCAGCACCGCGCCGGAGTGGGCCTATGTCGATAAAAAGTCCGAGCGTACCTTCGCGACCCTGAAGCAGAAGCTGGGCGACAACTGGCAGCTGACCGTTAACGGTACCCATACCGAACAAGATCTCGACAGCAAGCAGCTCTATCTGGACGGCCAGGTTGACCGCACTACTGGCCTGATGGTCAGCCCGTACGGCGCATCCTACCCTTACGTGGGCGGTACCGGCTACAACACCGGTAAGCGTAAAGTGGACGCTATCGATACCTTCGCAAACGGATCTTACGACCTGTTTGGCCGTCAGCACGAGCTGATGATCGGTACTAACTACTCGCGCCAGAACAACATCTACTACAGCTCCTGGGAGAACATCGGCGATACCCAGCTGGGCAACTACGCTGACTACAACGGCAATTTCCCGCAGACCAACTGGAACCCGCTGAGCCTGGCCCAGGATGACACCGTCCACCAGAAATCAGTCTATGCGGCGACCCGCATCTCCCTGGCCGATCCGCTGCATGTGATCCTCGGTGCGCGTTATACCAAGTACAACCTGGATACGCTAAACCAGCAGATGGAGAAGAACAACACCTCTCCTTACGCGGGCGTGGTGTTTGATATCAACGACAGCTGGTCTACCTACGCCAGCTATACCTCGATCTTCAAGCCGCAGACCGAGCGTGACGCACAGCGTAAGTACCTGTCGCCGATCACCGGTAACAACTATGAGGCCGGCGTGAAGGCGGACTGGATGAACAGCCGTCTGACCACCTCTCTTGCGGTGTTCCGCATTGAGCAGGATCACCTGGCGCAGTCTACCGGGCAGGTCATTCCTGGCAGCAACGGCGAGACCGCCTATCGCGAAGCGGACGGCACGGTGAGCAAAGGCGTTGAGTTTGAGATCAACGGTGCGCTGACCGATAACTGGCAGATGACCTTTGGCGCAACCCGCTACGTGGCAAACGATGCTGAAGGCGACGCGGTTAACCCGAACCTGCCGCGTACCAGCGTGAAGATGTTCACCAGCTACCGTCTGCCAGCGATTCAGGATTTGACCGTTGGCGGCGGCGTCAACTGGCAGAACCGCGTCTGGTCTAACGTTGCCGTTGCGGACGGCACGCTGCGCGCTGAGCAAGGTAGCTACGCGCTGGTGGATCTCTTTGCCCGTTACCAGATCACCAAAGCGTTCTCCCTGCAGGCGAACGTCGACAACCTGTTCGACAAAACCTACGAGACCGACATCGACAGCCGCACCATTGTCTATGGCGAGCCGCGTAACTTCTCTGTCAGCGCTAACTACAGTTTCTGATAGCGCTGATGTGACCGAGGGAGCCGAAAGGCTCCCTTTTTTATTCCCTTGCAACCCGACGGTAGAGCTAACACACTTCACTTCCTATCCAGGTGAAGATGAACACACTTTATGAGCCAGACGAAGGTGATTGGAATTGGGCTGGTGCTCTATCCCGGCGTCCAGCAGGCAGCCGTTTTAGGATTAAGCGACCTGTTTAGCGTCGCCAATAGCATTGCCGCAGAATATCAACAGCACACCGTCTTACAGGTGACCCACTGGCAGTCGCCGGGGCAGGATCGGGACCCGATACCCACGGGTGACGCGAGCGCAAACCCTTCATGCGCGCTTTCGGCATTGATCTTACCCCCTGCGCTGTCTACGCCGGTAGTGCCCGAGCGGGGTGACAGGCTGACGCAGTGGTTACGCGATCGCCATGCGCAAGGTGTCGTGCTTGGATCGATCTGCGCAGGCGCTTTCCTGCTGGCGGCGACTGGGCTGATGACGGGCCGACGCATGACCACCCACTGGAAATATGCTGAGCTATTACAGCAGCACTTTCCTGATATTGCCGTCGATGCGGATCGCCTCGTGATTGACGATGGGGATGTTATTTCCGCTGGAGGACTTATGTCCTGGACGGATCTCGGGCTCAGGCTGGTTGATCGTCTGCTGGGGCCGACCATCATGATACACACTGCCCGTATGCTGCTGGTCGATCCGCCTGGCCGTGAACAGCGCTATTACAGCGTATTCTCTCCGCGTCTTAATCATGGCGATGCGGCGATACTAAAAGTACAACACTGGTTACAAGCCACTCAGGCCAAGGAGATCTCCCTTAGCGCTCTGGCCCTCCAGGCTAATCTGGAAGCGCGCACCTTTCTGCGCCGCTTCCAGAAAGCGACAGGAATGACCAGCACCGACTATTGCCAGCGGCTGCGCGTAGGCCGGGCGCGGGAGCTGTTACAGTTTGGCAATGCGCCGGTTGACAGCGTAGCCTGGGAGGTTGGCTATAATGACGCCGGGGCCTTCCGTAAGGTGTTTACCCGTATTGTAGGCCTGACCCCCGGGGAGTATCGCCGCCGCTTTAGCGCTGGAGCAGCAATATAATTTCTTTGCTGCAGCGCGGTGTCGTTATTGACCCTAATAATGTCGCTGAGGCCACTTAGCAGCGTCGCTTAGGCGGGACACAATAGCGTCTCACATCATCATCGAGCGAGAGGATATATGAAAAAGCGCGGCCTTATTGTTATCGACCTGCAAAACGAATATCTGCCTACCGGTAAGCTTCCTTTAACCAATATTGATATGGCAGCAGCCAATGCTGCACGCGTGATTGCCGATTTCCGCCAGCATGGGCACCCTGTTTTCCACATTCGTCATGAATCTGCTAGCGAAGATGCGCCAATATTTACGCCCGGTAGCGAGGGCGTGCAGATCCAGCCGTCGGTTATTCCCGCTGAAAACGAGCTGGTTATTGTTAAAAACCATATAAATGCGTTTCGCGATACCGATCTTAAAGCGCAGCTTGACGCGCAGGGCGTTGAAGAGATCATTATCGTCGGTGCAATGAGCCATATGTGTGTGGATGCCTGCGTGCGCGCAGCCGTTGATATGGGATACCCAGTCACCATTCTGCACGATGCCTGTGCCACGTTGGATCTCACCTTGAACAACGTCACCGTGCCCGCCGCCCACGTGCATGCTGCAATGATGGCCGCCTTTGAATTCGGCTATGGCAAAGCGATCTCGACGGAAGATTACCTCCGCGGCTAGCATTCAGACGTTAACAATAAAAAACCTGCGCCGCTTAGCGGATCGCAGGTTTTACGTTTCTGAGGAGTGGCCTGTATCGCTTACTTGCAGGCAGCTAAATCAGACATCTGCTGTGCATTAGGCATACCCAGAATCTGCTGTAGTGCGCGATCTTTATTCAGATAATAGATAGCTGGCGTACCGTTCGCGCCCAATTGCTGCATAAGCTGCTGATTGTGCTGAATCTGATCAAAAATAGGCCGGGGAGTCTTCTCTTTTAACGCCGGTTTGTTTTGGCCGTTAGCGCGTTCAAAGTCGGACCAGGCCTGACGGGGATCGTCCGCTGCAAGAATGGCTGCTGCATACTGCCCACTCTCCGGACGAATGACGCCTACGAGTAACGTAGTCATGCTAATACGCTTGTCTTTAATTAAAGGCTGCGTCTGATGCCAAAATTTGTTGCAGTAGGGACAGAATGGATCGGCAAAAACCACTACTTTACAGCCTGCATCCTCGCTCCCCTCTTTTATTCCCTGTGTATTGGTCAGCGTTTTCCACATCTCCCGGCCTGCCGGAATATAGATCTCATCATTGATGATTTTTTCACTCAGGTTATTACCCTGGGCATCATACATATATCCTGAAATAGCATGCTTTTTATCCGGCGTCAGATAGATGGTCACGCCGGTATCCTGGAACTTGCCCAGCCATCCTTCAACGCCTCCAGGCGCGGTAAAGGGTTTGATAATCTCAACTCCCTGCTTCTCTATTTGTTTTACAGGTTCAGGAAGCGGTGCGTTTTGCGCCTGCGCGGTGAAACTCGCCATCAGGAAACATATCAGTGCAATTTTTTTCATGGTTGTACCTTAACAGCATGTTTAAGCATGCTGCTGATGCTATTTGAACTCACCCACACTCCCCTATAACGGCGAAACCGCGGCTACCTCATGCTGGAAAACGTAGGGATCGGAGAGCAACTCAAACTGCTCGTCATCCGGGTAAGTTACCGCCACATGATAATCCTCCCCGGCAAATGCTTTCACCGCCGATAAATCCTCCCAATAGGTAGCAAGAAAAAAGTGCTCCCAGTTACCCTGCGTCTCTCGGCGAACAAGCGCCCCCAGATTTCCCGACACGCTTTTAGCGTGATCGACGCCTGTTTTATTAAGGTGTGCGGCAAAACCCTCAGCATGCTTCAGTGGAACGCAGCCGTGCCATGTGCGAACAATCATGATTTATCTCCTTTTCGCGTTAGCGTATAACCCTATCATTAAAGGAGACAAAAAGTGGAACAGAATCAATAGCTATCGTCCCCTATAGAAAAAGGGCTGCCGGTCTGAACCAGCAGCCCCTTATAAAGGCGCTCACGAGGATTTCGCACAGCGATTTCCGCGTCAGCCAGGTGAATATCAACAGCGTGAGACACACAATCAATACGCACTAAATGAGAGCGTTCCGTGGCAGCTTCATAGCCTTCTTCTCCTTGCCTTGCGGCGAGTAAATGGCTACTCTGATGTTGTTCAGGCATACAGGTGGCCTCGTGGATTAATGAAAATTAACTACGGGGCTTTCTGCTTTTTACCTCTCTGCAAACCAACATCTCTACCGACTGCATGAGGCAAAAAGCCTCAAGCGCCACGGCTATTCTACTGCGTCTGCTTTCCATCCGTTGCGGCGCGCCTCGCAGGGTCAGGACTTAAACAGGTTCTTCAGCGTATGGGGCTGGCAGCGAAGATACTGGCTGGCTGCCCGCACCTGCGCGCCGAGCGTTGCCGCGGCATGCCAGGGCCAGCGCGGATCGTACAGCGCCGTGCGCGCAATACCGATGATATCTGCATCGCCGCTCGCGACAATGGCCTCTGCGTGTTGCGGTTCGGTGATCAAGCCAACGGCCACAACCGGAATATTCACAGCGGACTTCACGGCTCTTGCCAATGGAACCTGATAGCCGGGATAAACATCGATTTTTTGATCGGGATGAAGCCCACCGCTAGAGACATGGATGGCATCAACACCGCGCGCTTCAAGCATTTTTGCAAACGCCACGGCCTCTTCAATATCGAATCCACCCTCAACCCAATCCGTCGCTGAGATGCGCACGCTGATCGCTTTTTCTGCCGGGAAGGCTTCACGAACCACGTCAAAAATTTCCAGCGGGAATCTGGCGCGGTTCTCCAGCGAGCCGCCGTACTCATCGGTACGCTGGTTTGAGAGTGGCGACAGGAACTGATGCAGCAGATAACCATGCGCGGCGTGAATTTGAATCAGATCGATGCCCAGTTTGGCAGCGCGTTTCGCGGCATTGGCAAACTGGGTGCGGATCTCGTCTAGTCCGGCGCTATCCAGGGCTGTGGGGAGCGTATAGCCCGTAGTGTAGGGAACAGCAGAGGGGGCTAACGTTTGCCAGCCGCCTTGCTGATCAGGCGGGATTTGCCCCTGTTTATCCCAGGGTTTGTAGGTTGATGCTTTTCTGCCTGCATGGGCCAGCTGGATCGCAATGGGCATATCCGACCATTTACGAATTGCATCAAGAACGCGGGCCATCGCTGCCTCAGATTTATCATCATAGAGGCCGACGTCGGCGAAGGTGATGCGTCCTTCAGGGGAGACCGCTGTGGCTTCAATCGTCAGCAATCCGGCACCGGATTGCGCCAGCTGTCCCAGATGCATCGTGTGCCAGTCGGTCATGCACCCCTCTTCAGCGGAGTATTGGCACATGGGCGCAATGACGATCCGGTTTTCAATCTCCAGATTTCTGATGCGTAGCGGTGTAAATAGCGTTGGTTGAGACATACAGATTACTCTCTGTTTCAGCATTAGACAGGTATGAAAAGCTTAGCCTCCATTTATTACTTATCATAGTGATTACGCTTTAAGGGCATGAATTAGCAAAGGGTAAGCAATAAAAAAGGGAGCCTTACGGCTCCCTCAGTCTCCCCAGACTGCAATTTAGCTGTTGCGGATGTACTCATCCATTTCGGTTTTCAGGTTATCGGATTTGGTACCGAAAATGGCCTGAACGCCCGAACCAGCAACCACCACACCCGCTGCACCCAGTTTCTTCAGGCCAGCCTGGTCAACCTTCGCCACATCGGCCACGCTCACACGCAGACGAGTAATACAGGCGTCAAGGTTAGTGATGTTCTCTTTACCACCGAAAGCGGAGACCAGTGCCGGAGCCATCTCGCTGGTCGCGCCAGCTTTAGCGTCTTCGGTTGCGTCTTCACGACCCGGGGTTTTCAGATCCAGCGCTTTAATCATCACACGGAACACGGTGTAGTAGATTGCCGCATAGCACAGGCCCACTACCGGGAACAGCCACAGTTTGCTGCCGTTACCGCTCAGCACGATGAAGTCGATCAGACCGTGCGAGAAGGAGGTCCCGTCACGCATACCCAGCAGGATACAGATCGGGAAGGCCAGGCCTGCCAGAACCGCGTGGATTGCGTAGAGGATTGGCGCAACGAACATGAAGGAGAACTCGATCGGCTCGGTGATACCGGTCAGGAACGAGGTCAGCGCGGCGGAGATCATGATACCGCCCACTTTGGCACGGTTTTCCGGTTTCGCAGAGTGCCAGATGGCAATCGCAGCAGCCGGCAGGCCGTACATTTTGAACAGGAAGCCACCGGAGAGTTTACCTGCGGTCGGGTCACCTGCCATGTAGCGCGGGATATCGCCGTGGAAGACCTGACCTGCGGCATTGGTGTATTCACCAATCTGCATCTGGAAAGGAACGTTCCAGATGTGGTGCAGACCAAACGGTACCAGGCAGCGCTCAATGAAGCCGTAGATACCAAACGCCACAACCGGGTTCTGGTAAGCAGCCCACTGGGAGAAGGTCTGGATAGCCGTACCGATCGGCGGCCAAATGAAGGAGAGGATCACGCCCATAAAGATCGCAGCCAGACCAGAGATGATCGGCACGAAACGCTTACCGGCGAAGAAGCCCAGATACTCAGGGAGCTTGATGCGGTAGAAGCGGTTGAACATATAGGCGGCAATCGCACCGGAGATGATCCCGCCGAGAACACCGGTATCCGCCAGGTGTTTCGCCGCGATCTCTTCCGCAGGCAGATGCAGCACCAGCGGTGCAACCACGGCCATCGTTTTCACCATGATGCCGTAGGCAACCACTGCGGCCAGCGCAGACACGCCGTCGTTATTTGTGAAGCCAAGGGCAACACCGATAGCGAAAATCAGAGGCATATTGGCAAAAACGGAACCGCCCGCTTCTGCCATAACGTGGGAAACCACTTCTGGTAGCCAGGTAAAGTTTGCCGAACCGACGCCAAGCAGGATACCTGCGATGGGCAGTACGGAAACGGGCAGCATCAGTGATTTACCGACCTTTTGCAGGTTAGCAAATGCATTCTTAAACATAATTGAGAGTGCTCCTGAGTATTTGTGCTTTTTGTACGTTTTCACGCATTGGCGCGGGGGGAGAACCGCACTTTAATCAGAGCATCTAAGTGCCCTTTATTTATTACACAGAGTAAAATAAATCATCCCAAGTTTGTTTGACCGCTATCACGTTTCAAAACGCGGCCGCTTCAAAACTTTCACATATTTACAAAAACGCGGCCTGAAAGTACCAAAAATGCGACTCACCGCCAAGTTTATGGCGGTGCA
Source organism: Pseudescherichia sp. (assembly GCF_032052675.1). NCBI lineage: Bacteria > Pseudomonadati > Pseudomonadota > Gammaproteobacteria > Enterobacterales > Enterobacteriaceae > Pseudescherichia > Pseudescherichia sp. The sequence goes on along the minus strand of NZ_DAMBWA010000005.1, from coordinate 62,243 downwards.
CTCTACTCGCATTGTCAATTAATTACGAGCCTTAAAAAAACAGGTTAATCAGCGGGGTTGCAGGCGCGCGGGATCAATATGGAACAGGGTGGCGAAGTTTTGCGTGGTCTGCTGCGCCAGCTCTTCCAGCGATACGCCTTTCAGCACTGCCATATACTCCGCAACATCGCGGGTCATCGCAGGCTGGTTCTCTTTGCCCCGGTGCGGGACCGGTGCCAGATAGGGTGAATCCGTCTCCACCAGCATTCTGTCCAGCGGCACGTAGCGCGCAGCGTCGCGCAGCTGTTCAGCGTTACGGAAGGTAACAATGCCAGAAAACGAAATATAGAAGCCCATATCCAGCAGCTTACCTGCCGTTTCTCTGTCTTCTGTGAAACAGTGTAGTACGCCACCGCAATCCGTCACCTTTTCCTCAGCCAGAATTGCCAGCGTATCTTCGCGGGCATCGCGGGTGTGGACAATCACCGGCTTGTTCAACTCGCGACCGATGCGGATATGGTTGCGGAACGACTCTTGCTGAATGGGTTTGGTTTCCGGGGTATAGAAGTAGTCCAGACCGGTTTCGCCCATTGCTACAACGCCCTCCTCTGCCGCCAGAGTGCGCAGCTCCTCAACGTCATACATCTCATCCTGATTCAGCGGATGTACGCCGCAGGAGAAGGCAACGTTGTCACGATTGCCCACCAGCTCACGCATGGCGCGGTAGCCTGGCAGCGTGGTAGCGATGGCGAGGCAGAACTTAACGTCGCGGGCGGCCGCTTTGGCCAGCACGTCGTCTACATCCCGATGCAGGGATTGATAATCAAGGCCATCAAGATGGCAGTGGGAGTCGACTAAAAACATAATGTCTCTCTTAAAGATGGGATACAGGCAGCACGGCGTCGGGTTGCAGCCAGTGCTCCTGGCTCAGGAGGAAATCGGTTAACAGCAGTTCGCGATTAACGCCGGTTACGGTCAACAGCTGCTCCCGGCAGGTAAAGATCGCTGCCAGGATGGCCCGTAGACGCGCAGGCGCAATAATTTTAGCCAGCCGGGTCACCAGTGGACGGGCATCGGCATTGCCAATCAGCGTTGCCCCCTGCTGAATTTTCATCGCGTCGAGATAGAGCGAAGCCAGCCAGTGGAGACGATCGGCCACACTGTCGTGGTTCAGTGCGGGCAGCAGAGAGAGCCAGTCGCCACTGGTCAGCGCCGCATCGACAGCGGTACACAGCGTCTGACGCTGCGCCCAGGCGTCGGTAGAGAGCAGAATTTGCGCTGCGCCCGGCGCGCCGCCGCAGAGTCGCAGGGCCGTCAGGATCGCCTCGGGCGTCGCCTGAACCTCACGCGCCAGCCAGGCGCAGGCATAGCGCTCCTCGGGTGGTGCCAGGTGATGCAGACGACAGCGGCTGCGCAGGGTAGCCAGCAGACGGGCGGGCTCGCGACAGGCGAGGAAGAACCAGGTATTCGCTGGCGGCTCCTCCAGGGTTTTCAGCAGGGCGTTAGCGGCGGCCTCGGTCAGTCGGGCCGCGTCGCTGACCCAAACCACCTTCGCGCCGCCCAGTCGGGCGTGCTCGTAGAGCTTCTCGCTCACCTCGCGCACCGCGTCGATGCCCAGCGTGCTTTTGCCCTTCTCTGGCTCCAGCACGTAGTAATCCGGGTGGGTCCCGGCCTGCATCAGCTGACAGCCGCGACAGCGGCCGCAGCTTTTATGCCCGTCGGGCTGCTGGCAGAGCAGATAGCGCGTCAGGGCATAGGTTAAGGCTTCATCGCCCATGCCGGGCAGAGCGTGGATCAGTAGCGCATGGTGTCCGCGTCCGGCCTGATAGCTGGCAACCAGGCGTTCAAAGTCCGGGCGTAACCACGGATACCATTTCATGCGCCCTGCTCCTGCACCCAGGCAGTGACCGTCTGGCGAATATCACTCATCACCTCGTCGAGGGATCGGGTAGCGTCAATGGTTTTGATCCGCGGATCGGCAGCGGCAAGCTCCAGATAACGGGCGCGGGCGCGATGGAAGAAGTCATAGGACTCCTGCTCAATGCGGTCCAGCTCGCCGCGGGCGCGGGCGCGTTTCAGGCCCACTTCCGGCTCTACGTCGAGATAGAGCGTCAGGTCCGGACGGAAATCGCCTAATACGGTATCGCGCAGCGTAGCCAGCATAGGGGCATCAATGCCGCGTCCGCCGCCCTGGTAGGCCTGAGTCGAGAGATCGTGGCGATCGCCAATCACCCAGCAGCCGCGGGCCAGCGCGGGCTTGATCACCGTCTCAACCAGCTGGACGCGGGCAGCATAGAACATCAGCACTTCGGCCTTGTCGGTAATTACCTCATCGCCAACGGATTTGATATCCAGCACCAGGCTGCGCAGCTTCTCAGCCAGCTGCGTGCCGCCCGGCTCGCGGGTGAAGATCATCTCGCCAACGCCGAGCTGGGTCAGCGTCTCCACGACGGTATCGCGGGCGGTGGTCTTTCCGGCCCCTTCCAGCCCTTCGATAACGATGTATTTACTGGCCATTTTTTTCCTTAAGCACTTTCAGATAATCCTGCACCGCGCGATTGTGGCTGACAAGGTTAGTGGTAAAGGTATGTCCCCCTTTGCCGTCAGCAACAAAATAGAGATACGGCGTCTTAGCCGGATGCGCAGCGGCGCGCAGCGATGCTTCGCTCGGGATAGCAATCGGTCCCGGCGGCAGGCCGCTGATGGTATAGGTATTATACGCCGTTGGCGTCTCTAGATCGCTACGGCTAATTTTGCCGCTGTAGCGCTCCCCCATACCGTAAATAACGGTGGGATCGGTTTGCAAGCGCATGCCGGTACGCAGGCGGTTGATAAAGACCGAGGCAACCTGATCCCGCTCGCTGGCGACCGCCGTCTCTTTTTCAATAATCGAGGCCATCGTCACCAGCTGGTTTTGATCTTTATACGGCAAGCCCTCTACCCGTCCTTCCCAGGCAGCATTCACCGCAGCGACCATCTTATCATGGGCGCGTTTGAGCATCGCAATGTCGGTGGTATTGGCGGTGTAGAGCCAGGTATCGGGCCAGAACCAGCCCTCAATCCATTCCGGATGCTCAAACTTGAGCACCTCCGCCACCGTGGCGTAGCTGTCATCCTTCAGCGTGTGCTGAATATAGGGTGCGGCCCGGAGCTGCTTGAGAAAGTCGCTGAGACGCATTCCCTCTACCAGACGCAGCGGGAACTGTGCCTCTTTACCGCTCTCCAGCAGGCGCAGCATGTCGCGCACCGTCATATCCGGGGTAAAGCGGTAGGTCCCGGCCTTAAAGTGGGAGAGATCCGGCTCGACGCGCAGCAGCCACTGGAACACGCGAGGGCGATTGATAATCTTCTCACTATAGAGCTGGGTTCCCAGCGCCTGGCGGCCGGTGCCCGCTTTCAGGGTAAAGATGGTCTCTGTATTAATCAGCAGCTTGCTCTCCGCCAGCTGGCGAACTTTCCAGTAACCTGCCCCGGCAGCAATGCCCAACGCCACCAGCAGGAGTAAAACAAAACGAAACATTTTCTTCATGACGAGATCGCACGCTCACAAAGGGGAGATAAAAAGGAAAACAGCGCACGGGATCTCCATTCCCACTCGCCGCAGGCATTAACCGGCACCACCGGCATCAGCGCGTTGCAGATCAGCACCTCATCAGCCTCTGCCAGCGCCCTGGGCCGTGCAGCAACTTCAGCAACCGTAAAATCTGAAGCGACCAGCTGGTCGATAATAAACTGACGCATAATGCCCTTCACGCCTGCCTGGTCAAGGCGTGGCGTAAATACCGTCATGCCCTGACGCCAGAATAAATTCGCGGCACAGCATTCCGTAAGCAACCCGTCGCTGTCAAGAACCAGCGCTTCGTCGCCTGCCGTCTGCTCAAGATGAGTACGGATCAGCACCTGCTCAAGACGATTGAGATGCTTTAATCCCGCCAGATGGGGATTACGTCCTAGCCGGATGGGGCTGAGCGCAAGGGTAACGCCCTCCTGTTGCCAGCGGGCATAGTGCGCAGGTGGCGCTGACAGGCTCAGAATGCGCGTTGGCGTCTGGCAGCCAGAAGCGCTATAGCCGCGCCCGCCCACGCCCCGGGTGATGATGACTTTCAGCACGCCCGTCTGTTGGCGGCTGGCCAGAGCGATCATCTCCTGTTCGAGGATGCCCCACTCGGTAAACGGGATAAACAATCGCTCACAGGCTTCGCGCAGGCGCGTAAGATGGGCTGGCAGCAGCTGAACCAGGCCGGTCTGAACCCGGGCGGTAGTAAAACAGCCGTCGCCGAACTGTACTGCCCTGTCGTTTGCCGCCAGCGTCTGCTGTTGACAGCCATTTATCAAGAACATAGCGGCTCCTATGTGAGTGACCGGATAGTCTGGCAGGATGCGAAACGCAGGACAAGCGGAGAAAGCTGAATTGAAAGGGAAAAGGGGCGGAACAGACGGACCGGGCAGCGCAGAGGCTACCCGGTCATACGGCGTTAGATCCGTTTAAAGATCAGCGAGCCGTTGGTGCCACCGAAGCCAAAGGAGTTACACAGGGTATACTCCAGATTGCTCACCTGGCGTGCGACATGCGGAACGTAGTCCAGATCGCAACCCTCATCCGGGTTGTCCAGGTTGATGGTCGGCGGGATCGCCTGATCGCGCAGAGCGAGGATCGAGTAGATAGACTCTACTGCGCCCGCCGCGCCGAGCAGGTGACCGGTCATGGATTTGGTAGAGCTCACCATAACGCGGCTTGCCGCTTCACCAAACACCGATTTCACCGCCTGGGTTTCGGCTTTATCGCCGGCCGGCGTGGAGGTGCCGTGGGCGTTAACGTAGCCAATCTTCGCCGGATCCAGCTGGGCATCACGCAGCGCATTGGTCATCGCCAGTGCTGCACCCGCACCGTTTTCCGGCGGCGAGGTCATGTGGTAGGCGTCGCTACTCATACCAAAGCCAACCAGCTCAGCATAGATTTTCGCGCCGCGCTTTTTCGCATGCTCATACTCTTCCAGCATGACCATACCTGCGCCGTCGCCCAGTACAAAGCCGTCACGATCTTTATCCCACGGACGGCTTGCCGCCTGCGGATTGTCGTTACGGGTTGAGAGCGCACGCGCTGCGCCAAAGCCGCCCACGCCAAGCGGGGTACTGGCTTTTTCAGCGCCGCCTGCCAACATAGCGTCAGCATCGCCGTAGGCGATAATACGCGCCGCATGGCCGATGTTGTGCACGCCAGAGGTACAGGCCGTGGCGATAGAGATGCTCGGGCCCTGCAGGCCAAGCATAATCGTCAGGTGACCGGCTACCATGTTAACGATGGTAGAAGGCACAAAAAATGGGCTGATTTTACGCGGGCCGCCGTTAACCAGCGAGGCGTGGTTCTCTTCGATCAGGCCAAGACCGCCGATACCTGAACCGATAGCGGCCCCGATACGATGAGCGTTCTCTGGGGTGACCTCAAGGCCAGAATCCTGCATGGCCTGCCAGCCCGCAACAACTCCATATTGAATGAAGGCATCCATCTTGCGCTGCTCTTTGCGCGAGATAATGTCATCACAGTTAAAATCCTTTACTAAGCCAGCAAATTTTGTTGCATAGGCGCTAGTATCGAAATGGTCGATCAGGCTGATGCCACTCTGACCGGCAAGGAGAGCACTCCAGGTAGACTCTACGGTATTGCCGACAGGAGACAACATGCCAAGTCCGGTCACAACTACACGACGCTTAGACACGTTTGTCCTCCAGGGAGGGATAAAAAAGAGATTGGTGGGAGAAAAAGATAAAACTCAGGCGGTCGAGTGACCGCCTGGAGATGTTCACTTACGCCTGGTGACCGTTGATGTAATCAATGGCAGCCTGAACAGTAGTGATCTTCTCAGCTTCTTCGTCCGGAATCTCAGTATCAAACTCTTCTTCCAGAGCCATTACCAGCTCAACGGTGTCAAGAGAATCCGCGCCCAGATCGTCAACGAAAGAAGCATTGTTAGTGACTTCTTCCTGCTTAACGCCCAGCTGCTCGCCAATAATTTTCTTAACGCGTTCTTCGATAGTGGTGCTCATACTCTTAAATTTCCTATCAAAACTCGCTTTCGCGATGGTTTTCGTAGTGTATAAAATGTTGAAAAATTTGCAACTAAATCCCGGCAGGTCTTACCACGATTTTGCGCTATTCTGAGGCCTTTTGCCCTAATAACGCAAATAAAATTATTCCCATATGGTGCTTTAGGAAATAACGTGGTTAAACCATATACATTCCGCCGTTGACGTGCAGGGTCTCACCCGTGATGTAGCCCGCCTCGTCAGAGGCTAAGAATGCAACCGCGCTGGCAATCTCTTTTGGGGAGCCTAAGCGACCCGCCGGAACGGCTGCCAGCGTACCCGCACGCTGATCTTCAGTCAGCGCACGCGTCATGTCCGTTTCAATAAAGCCCGGAGCAACAACGTTTACAGTAATGCCGCGGGACGCAACTTCACGCGCTAGCGACTTACTGAAACCGATCAGGCCTGCTTTCGCCGCAGCGTAGTTAGCCTGACCAGCATTTCCCATGGTACCCACCACAGAACCGATAGTGATAATGCGACCATGACGCTTTTTCATCATAGCCCGCATTACCGCTTTTGACAGGCGGAAAACAGAAGAGAGGTTGGTTTCGATGATATCGTTCCACTCGTCGTCTTTCATCCGCATTAACAGGTTGTCGCGAGTAATCCCGGCATTATTTACCAGAATATCCACTTCGCCAAACTCTGCACGGATATTTTCCAGCACAGCTTCAATAGATGCAGGATCGGTCACGTTTAACAGTAAACCTTTGCCGTTTGCACCTAAGTAGTCGCTGATGGCCTGTGCGCCGCTTTCGCTGGTCGCAGTACCGATCACCTTCGCGCCGCGGGCGACGAGGGTTTCAGCGATTGCGCGGCCAATGCCACGGCTTGCACCGGTAACCAGTGCGATCTTTCCTTCAAAACTCATGGTTTTGGATTCCTTGTTTATTGCTCAGCCGCCGCTGATAGTGCCGCCGGCTCGTTAATGGCCGAGGCGGTCAGGGTGTCAACAATACGCTTGGTCAGGCCAGTCAGCACTTTGCCCGGACCGACTTCATACAGGTGCTCAACGCCCTGGGAAGCCATAAATTCAACGCTTTTAGTCCACTGCACAGGGCTGTAGAGCTGGCGAACCAGCGCATCGCGGATCGCTTCCGGCGTGGTTTCGCACTTCACATCTACGTTGTTCACTACCGGAATAGCCGGCGCGTTGAAGGTAATTTTTTCCAGTTCGGCGGCCAGCTTCTCGGCTGCGGGCTTCATCAGCGCGCAGTGGGACGGTACGCTCACCGGCAGCGGCAGCGCGCGTTTAGCGCCTGCTGCTTTACAGGCCGCGCCTGCACGTTCAACGGCCTCTTTATGCCCGGCGATAACGACCTGGCCCGGCGAGTTAAAGTTCACCGGCGAGACAACCTGGCCTTCAGCGGCCTCTTCACAGGCGTTGGCAATCGCCGCATCGTCAAGGCCAATAATGGCCGACATACCGCCGGTGCCTTCCGGTACCGCCTCCTGCATAAATTTACCGCGCAGCTCGACCAGGCGCACGGCATCAGCGAAATCGATCACGCCAGCGCACACCAGCGCGGAGTATTCGCCAAGGCTATGGCCTGCCATCAGCGCCGGGGTTTTCCCCCCCTGCTGCTGCCAGACGCGCCACAGGGCGACGGACGCCGTCAGCAGTGCAGGCTGGGTCTGCCAGGTTTTGTTTAGCTCTTCAGCTGGCCCCTGCTGGGTCAACGCCCACAGGTCATAGCCCAGCGCCGCAGAGGCTTCACGGAAGGTCTCTTCCACCAGCGGATACTCTGCTGCCACGTCGGCCAGCATACCCACGGTCTGAGAACCCTGTCCCGGGAAGACAAAAGCAAATTGCGTCATCTTATTTATCCTTAATACTAGAAACGAACCAGCGCAGAGCCCCAGGTGAAACCGCCGCCGAAGGCCTCGAGCAGTACCAGCTGGCCTGGCTTAATACGTCCATCGCGCACGGCTTCATCCAGCGCACAGGGCACCGATGCCGCGGAGGTATTGCCGTGACGGTCAAGGGTCACCACCACTTTATCCATCTCCATACCCAGCTTTCTCGCCGTCGCGCTGATAATGCGCAGGTTCGCCTGGTGCGGAACCAGCCAGTCCAGCTCAGCGCGATCGATGTTGTTGGCGGTCAACGTCTCTTCAACGATGTGCGCCAGCTCGGTCACGGCCACTTTAAAGACTTCGTTACCCGTCATGGTCAGGTAGGTGGGGTTTTCCGGCGTGACGCGATCCAGGTTCGGCAGGGTCAGCAGTTCACCATAACTGCCGTCCGCGTGCAGATGGGTAGAGATGATCCCCTGCTCTTCGGATGCGCTCAGCACTGCCGCGCCCGCGCCGTCACCAAAGATAATGATCGTCCCGCGATCGGCAGGATCGCAGGTGCGCGCCAGCACGTCGGAGCCGATCACCAGCGCGTGCTTCACCGCACCGCTTTTAACATACTGATCGGCAATGCTCAGGGCATAGGTGAAGCCTGCGCAGGCGGCGGCAACGTCAAACGCCGGGCAGCCCTTGATCTCCAGCAGGTTCTGCACCTGGCAGGCCGCGCTAGGGAAAGCGTGGGTCGCCGAGGTGGTGGCAACGATGATCAGACCGATCTCGTTTTTATCAACGCCTGCCATCTCGAGGGCGCGCTTAGCGGCTTCGAAGCCCATCGTCGCTACGGTCTCATCCGGTGCGGCAATGCGGCGCTCGCGGATACCTGTGCGGGTCACAATCCACTCGTCAGAGGTGTCGACCATCTTTTCTAAATCGGCGTTAGTTCGCACTTGCTCGGGCAGGTAGCTGCCGGTACCACTAATCTTCGTATACATATACGCTCAGTCTTTTTCCGGTAACACAGATTCCAGGCGAGCGGCAATCCGTTCGGGGACGTGCCGCTGCACCGCCTGCACTGCCTGTTCAATCGCGACAGCAAACGCGCGCTGATTGGCTGCACCATGACTCTTAATCACCGTGCCGCGCAATCCTAACAGACAGGCACCATTATACTGGTCGGGGTTGAGGTGACTGAATCGTCTTGTCAGACTTTTTTGTAACCAACGCTTTAATAAAAGCAGCCACCACGACCGTTTTTTGCCCTCGCCCTGCGATTTCAGCAACGACAGGAACATTCTGACCATGCCTTCCATCGTCTTCAACGTCACGTTGCCGGTGAAGCCGTCGCAGACCAGCACGTCCGTTTTGCCGGTAAGCAGCTCATTGGCTTCAAGATAGCCAATATAGTTGATCGAGGGGATCGATTTTAGCAACGCCGAGGCGTCGCGGATGCTGTCGAGGCCTTTAACCTCTTCTTCACCGATATTGAGCAGCGCCACGCGCGGATGTTCAATTCCGATGACCTCTTCAGCCATCACCGATCCCATGATGGCAAACTGCACCAGCATGGTACTGTCACAGTCGACGTTCGCGCCGAGATCCAGCACCACCGTTCTGCCCTTCTGCTGATGCGGCAGCACCGTCATCAGCGCCGGACGCTCAATACCTTCGATGGGCTTAAGCAGCAGCTTAGCGAGCCCCATCAGCGCCCCGGTATTGCCTGCGCTGACGCAGGCCTCGGCGCGCCCTTCCTTTACCAGCTCCAGCGCCATACGCATAGAGCTACCCCGGCTGTTGCGCACGGCCTGGGCGGGACGGACATCACTGGCAATAACCGACTGGGCAGGGATAATCTGCAGGCGCGAGCGCTGGTCGAAATCGGCTTTGGCAAGTAATGGCGTGATAGCGTCGGGATGACCGACTAACAGAAGTGTGAGTTGAGGGTTAGAATGCAGTGCCTGCAATGCTGCAGGCACCGTCACGGAAGGGCCAAAATCGCCCCCCATGACATCTAACGCCAGGGTTAGACGTGTCAAGGTATCGTCGAGCCTGGTTCGGTTAACCCCCGCTTACGCGGGGATTTCCTCACTAAGCTTCATCACGCTTTCACTCTACGTGTTCACACCACAAGAGCATGAATACGCGAGTAAAGCGTGATTACTTAGTGATAACCTTACGACCGCGGTAGAAACCGTCAGCGGTCATGTGGTGACGCAGGTGAGACTCACCAGAGGTTTTGTCTACAGACAGGCTGGTGACTGCGGTCAGCGCGTCATGGGAACGACGCATGCCACGTTTGGAACGGGTTGGTTTATTTTGTTGTACGGCCATGGACCTTACTCCTCAATTACGGTAACTCCATTACTACAGAGAGACCTGTTACTTACGCTTTAAGCTGGCTAATACGGCAAATGGGTTTGGTTTCTGTGCCTCTTCAGGCAGTTCACCAAAGACCATGTCCGCGTCGGACACTTCACAGTGTTCAGAATCATGCACCGGCACTACCGGCAAGGAGAGGATAATTTCATCCTCGACCAGTGCCAGCAGGTCGATTTCACCGAATTCGTTAACCTGAATCGGTTCATACGCTTCCGGGAGTGCTTCGGCCTGCTCGTCTTTGACGATCGGGCTGAAACAATATTGTGTGTAGACCTGATGGGCAAACGGCTTGCCGCAACGCTGACATTCGAGCGTTACCGAAACTTTTGCATCGCCGGTTAAAACCGCAAGGCGCTGGTTATCGATAGCGAACGACATGGAGCACTCCACATCACTGTCTACACTGACTACGGATTCAGCGACGCGCTCGGCCTGCTCACGAGTGAATACACCCTCGTAATCAAGGCGTTTTTGAGCGGTACGAACCGGATCAAGAGTCAGGGGTAATTTTACCTTTTGCATAGGGCGCGCATATTAACTTTGTAACGTTCTGGAGTCAAAGAAAAAGGCAGTCTGTGATTGCCTTTTGCCAATTATTCGCACACATTGCGGCCTCTAGTTTAAAATGCCTGACTTCGTTATGCCATATAGGGTGGAAAAAATATGTCGAATATTATTCTTGCGTCCACGTCTCCTTACCGTCGCGCGCTGCTGGAAAAGCTCGGCATAGCCTTCGAATGCGCCGCACCGGGCGTAGATGAGACCCCCACGCCTGGCGAATCCCCCCGCCATCTGGTGCTGCGCCTGGCGCAGGCCAAGGCTCAGTCGCTGGCGGAACGCTACCCTAACCATCTGATTATTGGATCCGATCAGGTATGCGTGCTGGACGGGGAGATTACCGGCAAGCCGTTAACGGAGGAGAAAGCCTTTCAGCAGCTACTAAAAGCGCGCGGCAATATCATCACCTTCTATACCGGGCTGGCGCTCTATAACTCCGCCACCGGCCATCTGCAAACCGAGTGCGAGCCGTTTGACGTCCACTTCCGCCACCTGAGCGAGCAGGAGATTACTGACTATCTGCGTAAAGAGCGGCCGCTGAACTGCGCCGGCAGCTTTAAAAGCGAGGGGCTGGGGATTGCGCTGTTTGACCGCCTTGAGGGACGGGATCCCAATACGCTGGTGGGGCTGCCGCTGATTGCGCTCTGCCAGATGCTGCGCCGGGAGCACTGCAATCCGTTACTGGCGTGATTTACGCCCGGCGGCGCAAGCTTGCCGGGCCTACGAGATAGTAGGCCGGGTCAGGCGAAGCCGCCACCCGGCGTTGGATCAACCGCGCAACACCTGCAGGCAGCGTTTGAGCTGCTCATCCAGCGGGGCTTCGATGCGCAGGGTTTCGCCGGTACCCGGATGGGTGAACTTCAGCGCCGCCGCGTGCAGGAAGAGACGGTTCAACCCGGTACCCGCCAGCTGCTTATCAAATTCGCGGTCGCCGTAGCGATCGTCAAAGGCGATGGGATGCCCGGCATGCTGGGTATGAACGCGGATCTGGTGGGTGCGGCCTGTAATGGGGCTACAGCGTACCAGGGTGGCAAACGCATAGCGCTCCTCTACCTTAAAGCGCGTCTCTGACGGTTTGCCTTCGCTGTTCACCCGCACGATGCGCTCCCCGCTCTGCAGGATATTTTTCAGCAGCGGCGCCTGTACCGTTTTGACATGCGACTGCCACTGGCCGCGCACCAGCGCCAGATAATCTTTTTGCATCCCTTTATCACGCAGTTGCTCATGCAGGGAGCGTAGCGCCGAGCGCTTCTTGGCCACCAGCAGCACACCGGAGGTATCCCGGTCCAGACGGTGAACCAGCTCCAGGAAGCGCGCCTCCGGACGCAGGGCGCGCAGGCCCTCGATAACACCAAAGCTCAGCCCGCTGCCGCCGTGAACGGCGGTACCCGACGGCTTATTCAGCACCAGAATGTGATCGTCTTCATAAAGAATGACATCCGCCAGCGCGGCCACTTTATTCAGATGCGGCGACACCGCCTCCTCTTCGCGCTCCGCTACGCGCACCGGCGGGATACGCACCTCATCCCCGCCCTCCAGCTTATACTCGGGCTTGACGCGCTTCTTGTTAACCCGCACTTCGCCTTTACGCAGGATGCGGTAGATCATACTTTTCGGCACGCCCTTGAGCTGGGTGCGCAAAAAGTTATCGATGCGTTGCCCGGCGTCATCGGCGGCGATAGCAACAATTTTTACGGATGGAGTCTCTGTTTTCATGGGGGGCGATTCTAAAAGCCCAGCCCGATTCGCGCCACTCATTTTTATATGCTTATATATATCTCTACCGGTGTCGTGTTCGCCGTCATTACGTATTTCGCTGGGTTTTAGAACAATCCCTGGGCAAACGTGAAAAAACTGTTAGTAACCGGGTGATAAATGGCAAAAGTCATCTTGCTATAACAGATTTAGCAAGGAATAATGATGCTGTTTTCCGCTTGAATCTTGTTAAACAAGGAAATTTGCGGAATGACCAGTTTTGCCTGTCCGATCATCCACGCAGCAATGGCGTAAGACGTATTGATCCTTCAGGCACTTAGCGGGCTGCGGGTTGCAGTCCTTACCGGTAAAGGGATCGACCCTGGAGAGTAATACCCAGGCAGTTCCCCTGATAATTGCGCTGTTTTTCCGTATGAAATACAGGCAGCCGACACTCTGCGCCTCTTAAACGTGCGACAACCGTGAGGTTGGCGACGTGAACAGACACGAGGCCATCGGTTCACCCCGGAAAGGCGTTAACTATGCCCGCAGCCTAGTCGTCAATGTAAGAATAATGAGTAAGTTACGATGAAAAGAATGTTAATTAACGCAACTCAGCAGGAAGAGTTGCGCGTCGCCCTTGTTGATGGGCAGCGCCTGTACGACCTGGATATCGAAAGCCCGGGACACGAACAGAAAAAAGCGAACATCTACAAAGGCAAAATTACCCGTATCGAACCGAGCCTTGAAGCCGCATTTGTTGACTACGGTGCTGAGCGTCATGGCTTCCTTCCTCTCAAAGAGATCGCCCGCGAATACTTCCCCGCTAATTACAGTGCCCACGGCCGCCCGAACATCAAAGATGTGCTGCGCGAAGGCCAGGAGGTCATTGTCCAGATCGATAAAGAAGAGCGTGGTAACAAAGGCGCAGCCTTAACCACCTTTATCAGCCTTGCCGGTAGCTACCTGGTTCTGATGCCAAACAATCCGCGTGCGGGCGGCATCTCTCGCCGTATTGAAGGCGATGACCGTACTGAACTGAAAGAAGCGCTGGTGAGCCTGGATATGCCGGACGGCATGGGGCTTATCGTTCGCACCGCAGGCGTAGGCAAATCTGCCGAAGCGCTGCAGTGGGACCTTAGCTTCCGCCTGAAGCACTGGGAAGCGATCAAAAAAGCCGCTGAAAACCGCCCTGCTCCGTTCCTGATCCACCAGGAGAGCAACGTTATCGTTCGCGCCTTCCGCGACTACCTGCGTCAGGATATCGGTGAGATCCTCATCGATAACCCGAAAGTGATGGAGATGGCGCGCCAGCATATCGCTGCGCTGGGCCGTCCGGACTTCAGCAGCAAAATCAAGCTCTACACCGGTGAGATCCCGCTGTTCAGCCACTACCAGATTGAATCGCAGATTGAGTCCGCCTTCCAGCGCGAAGTGCGTCTGCCTTCCGGCGGTTCTATCGTTATCGACTCCACCGAAGCGCTGACCGCGATTGATATCAACTCCGCCCGCGCCACCCGCGGCGGCGATATCGAAGAGACGGCGTTTAACACCAACCTGGAAGCGGCCGATGAAATCGCCCGCCAGCTGCGCCTGCGCGACCTCGGCGGCCTGATCGTTATCGACTTTATCGATATGACCCCGGTTCGCCACCAGCGCGCAGTAGAGAACCGCCTGCGCGAAGCGGTGCGCCAGGATCGTGCTCGTATCCAGATCAGCCATATTTCACGCTTCGGCCTGCTGGAGATGTCCCGTCAGCGTCTGAGCCCATCCCTGGGCGAGTCCAGCCATCACGTCTGCCCGCGCTGTAGCGGTACCGGCACCATCCGTGACAACGAATCCCTGTCGCTCTCTATTCTGCGCCTGATCGAAGAGGAAGCGCTGAAGGAGAATACCCAGGAAGTGCACGCCATCGTTCCCGTGCCGATTGCCTCCTACCTGCTCAACGAAAAGCGTGCTGCGGTAAGCGCGATCGAAGCGCGTCAGGGCGGCATTAAGTGCGTTATCGTGCCGAACGACCAGATGGAAACCCCGCACTACTCTGTGCTGCGCGTACGTAAAGGCGAAGAGACATCAACGCTGAGCTACAAGCTGCCGAAGCTGCATGAAGAGGCGATGGCGCTGCCGTCCGAAGAGGAGTACGCCGAGCGCAAACAGCCTGAACAGCCTGCGCTGGCCACCTTCGTGATGCCTGACATCCCGCCTGCGCCGCAGGCTGCCCCGGCAGCCGAGGAAAAAGCGCAGCCAGCCGCCGCACAGCCTGCCGCACCTGCGGAAACGGGCCTGCTCGGCCGTCTCTTTGGCGCGCTGAAGAAAATGTTCGCCAGTGAACCTGCCAGCCAGCCGGTTGAGGTTAAAGCGGAAGAGGACGTTAAAGAGGAGAAACCGGCCCGTTCCCAGGAGCGTCGTAAGCCGCGTCAGAACAACCGCCGTGACCGCAACGACCGTGGAGACCGTGGCGATCGTAACGAGCGTCGCGACAGCCGCAGCGAAGGCGCTGAAGCACGCGAAGGTCGTGATAACCGCGACAGCCGTGATAACCGCGAGCGTGACGAAAACCGCCGTGGCCGCCGTGAAAAACAGCAGCCGAACGGTGAAGTGCGTGAAGCTCGCCAGCAGCAGACCGTTGTTGAGGATGCGGATAAATCTAAATCCCGTGATGAGCAACAGCAGTCGCGTCGCGAGCGCAACCGTCGTCGCAACGACGAGAAGCGTCAGGCCCAGCAGGAAGTTAAAGTGCTGAACCGCGAAGAGCAGCCGGCACCAGAAGTGGAAGCGGAACAGGACGATCGCGTTCAGGTGATGCCGCGCCGTAAACAGCGCCAGCTGAGCCAGAAAGTGCGTTTTGAGTCGGCACCGTCCGTTGAAGAGGGTGTTGATGAGATTGCCGCTGCCACCCCGGTGAACGACGCCCAGGCGTCCCATACCGAGCTGGCGAAGGTGGATCTGCCTGCGGTGGTTGAGCAGCCGACTCAGGATCAAGAAGAGTCCGCTGAAAACCGTGATAACGCCGGGATGCCGCGCCGCTCACGTCGTTCTCCGCGTCACCTGCGCGTCAGCGGCCAGCGCCGTCGTCGCTACCGTGACGAGCGTTACCCGACCCAGTCACCGATGCCGCTGACCGTAGCCTGTGCATCGCCGGAGATGGCGTCAGGTAAAGTGTGGATCCGCTACCCGGTCGCTCAGAGCGCTGAGCCGGTACAGGAAGAAACCACCGTTGAGACCGCACCGGAAGCTATCCAGCAGCCGATCGTTGAGCCAGCGATTGAACCGATTGCTGCCTCCGTCGCCGCTGAACCTGCCGTTGCGGAACCCGCAGCCGCTGAACCGGTAGCCGTTGAGCCTGCTGCGGTTGAACCTACTGTCGTCGAGCCGGAAGCCGCCGTGAGCGAGCCACAGCCTGCCACAGTGGAGACAACGCATCCTGAAGCGATTGAGACACCGGTTGATGAACAGCCGCAGCTGATCGCTGCGGAAGACGTGCCGCTTGCTGAGCACATCGCTGAGATTGCAGAGCCTGCTGAAGCCCCGGCTGAACAGGTAGAAGAGGTGAAAGCCGCTGAGCCTGTAGTTGAAGTAAAACCTGTAGTTGAAGCGAAACCTGAAGTTGAGACGAAGCCAGAAGCTGAGACGAAACCTGCCGTTGAAGCGCAGCCTGTCGCGGCGACGCAGCCAGAGCCGGAAGCAAAACCGGTGGTGGAGCCGAAGCCGGAGGTTGAAGTTAAGCCTGCCGCTACGGTTAAACCTGCCGCTGAACCTGTCGCCGCTAAGCCGCTGCACAGCTTTGCCACCGCGCCGATGACCCGTGCCCCGGCCCCGGAATACATTCCTGAGCCGCCACGTCACAGCGACTGGGTTCGCCCGGCGTTCGAGTTCTCGGGCAAAGGTTCTGCAGGCGGCCATAGCGCTACCCATCAGGCCACCGCCCCTGCAACGCGCCCGCAGCAGCCTGAGTAAGGCGGCGCACTGAGCGTAACAAGCCGACCTCCGGGTCGGCTTTTTTTATGCCTCGCTGGCGGGCAGGCGCATACCGGTGATGCCGGGTACCGCCTCGCGCATCATTTGCAAAAAGGCTCGCAGGCGGGCTGGATAGTAACGCGCCCACGGGTAAACCAGATGCACCGGCAGCGGGGCGGGCTCCCAGTCGGGCAGCAGATTGACCAGCCTGCCCTCACGCAGATCTTCCGCCACCGCCCAGCTTGAGATGATCACCGCGCCTAATCCTTGCAGGGCCGTACTGCGCGCAACATAGAGGCTGTCGGTATAGAGCCGTGGGGCGATGGTCACCTGCTCAACCTCCCCGGCGGTATGTGTCAGGCTGATGCTGTGCTGATAGAAGGTACTGAGCGCTACCCACGGCAGCGCCGCCAGCTGCTGCGGCCCGGTCACGGCAGGGTAATCAGCCAGCAGCGCAGGCGCAATCACGACGCTGCGTGGCACCTCCGCCAACAGCACCGACACCGTACTCGGATCGATCTCCGCGCCGACGCGAATAGCGCAGTCGATGTTAGCGCTTAGAAAATCGACGTTTTTATCGTTCAGCATCCACTCCACCGAGAGCTGCGGATGCTGACTCAGAAAGCGGGTCAGCGGCGCGAGCAGTTGCTCCTGGCCGAAGGCGTGCGGGGCGCGCACCCGCAGGGTGCCGACCGGCTCATCTCCGGCGTGGCTCACCTCATCCTCAAGGGTGGACCAGGCCGCGAGCAGCCGCCTGGCATGCTGATAGCAGCGCTCGCCGTCGTCGGTTAGCTTCATGGCGTGGGTCGTGCGCAGGATCAGCTTCACCCCCAACAGGGTCTCCAGCGACTGGAGACGACGGCTGACCGTGGCCTGGGTCGTCTCTAACAGTCTGGCCGCCGCCGACAGGGAGCCGCTCTCAACGATGCGTACAAAGGTGTGCATCAGGTCAACCCTGTCTATACGTTCTGTTCGCTTCATTTTATTTTTACCTATACGTTTCGCGTATAGCTCTTTTACCACTGGACCGGCTACCGCGTCACGCCATCTTCAGCAAAAATGTCCTCACACCATCTTTGAGGACATGATTATGAACCGCCAGGCATCACCCTTTGACGTACCGCGCTGGATTATCTTTATCCTGGCGATGGGAGCCGGATTCAGCGTTGCCGCCATCTATTATGCTCAGCCACTGCTGCCGCTGATGGGTCGCGATCTCCATCTAACCGTTAACGGCATGGGGCTTGTGCCAACGCTGACCCAGGCGGGTTACGCACTGGGCATTCTGTTCCTGCTGCCGCTGGGGGACCGCTACGATCGCCGAATGCTGATCCTGGTAAAATGTGCCGCGCTGGCCCTCTTCCTGCTGGCCTGTAGCCTGACCAGTCATCTCAATACGCTGCTGGCGGTAAGCCTGCTGCTGGGGATGGCCGCCACGATGGCGCAGGATATCGTGCCGGCTGCGGCGATCCTTGCCCCGGAAGGCAAACAGGGAAAAACCGTCGGCACCGTGATGACAGGCCTGCTGCTGGGGATCCTGCTCTCCCGGACGGTGAGCGGCTTCGTGGGTGCGGCCTTTGGCTGGCGGGTGATGTACCAGCTGGCAGCGGCGAGCATAGCGTTTATCGGCGTCGTGATGTGGGCCGTACTGCCGCGCTTTGCTACGCACTCTAACCTCAGCTATCCGGCGCTGATGCGCTCTGTAGCCCAGCTGTGGGGGCGCTACCCTGCCCTGCGCCGCGCCGCGCTGGCGCAGGGTTTTCTCTCGGTGGCCTTTAGCGCCTTCTGGTCTACCCTGGCGGTGATGCTGCTGGATCGTTTTCACCTTGGCAGCGCGGTAGCGGGCACCTTCGGCATTGCCGGGGCGGCAGGTGCGCTGGCTGCTCCGCTGGCCGGTGGACTGGCCGACCGGGTCGGCGCGGCGAAAGTTACCCAGCTGGGTGCAGCACTGGTAACCCTCTCCTTTGCCCTGATGTTTGCCCTGCCGCTGCTCTCTACCCAGCTGCAGCTGGTGGTGATTGCGATTGCGGCGGTGGGTTTCGATCTTGGATTGCAGTCGAGCCTGGTTGCACACCAAAACCTGGTGTACAGCCTGGAGCCGCAGGCACGAGGCCGTCTCAACGCCCTGCTGTTTACCGTTGTGTTTATCGGCATGGCGGCTGGCTCTGCCCTCGGCAGTAAAATCTACACGCTGGCAGGCTGGCCTGGCGTCGTGGCCCTGGCAACGGTCTCAGGTATTATTGCCCTGGCCATCCGCCTGACATCGGGTACGCGTCGCGCAGCGGTAGCAAACGTGGGATAAAAAAAAGCCGCCCCGGTCAATGAGGGCGGCCTGCAAAGAGAGCTCATACCTGTCCACTCAACCGGACAGGTTTTCTTTTTTTAGGAATTAATCTGGAACAGCGACATGCCCTGCATATCGGAAAACGCTTTATAGGATGCCTGTAGCGCCGCCTGCTGCATGGTGTAGGAGGAGATAGCCGCATTCCAGTCAACGTCAACCAGATCGCTCATCTGCTGGGTCTGGCCCAGAGCGCGATCGGTACCCAGCGCGTCGAGGTTATCCAGCTCGTTAAGCTGGGTCCCGACTTCCGCACGCACGGTCAGGACGTTGTTAAGGGCATTACGCAGGCCGCGGTTGGTTTTATCCATGACTTCTTGCGCCTTAGTCTGGGCTGTTTCATCCCCGCTTACCGGCGTTTTCAGCGAAGCAATCGCCGAATCGAGCATGGCAAACAGGTTGGTTTCTGGCGCGGTGCCGTCCGGCTCGGGCACCGCGTTGCTGGTCACGCTGTCAAAAACCTGGGTGCCGGTGTGGGCAATGACCATAGTCCGCGCCGCGTCTACCTGTTGGGTAATAGGCTGCGCGCCGCCGCCATACTGACCGGTAGTCTGATCGAACGGTGCGCTTTCAGTTTTGTAGCCGCCAAAAATATAGCGACCGTTACCGTCGGTGCTATTGGCAAGGTTCATGATCTGATCGCGAATACCCTGCAGATCGGTTGCCAGCGAGGCGCGGTCATCATCGCTCAAGGAGCCGTTGCCGCTGTTGATCACTTTGGACTGCGCGGACTGGATCGCAGTCGAGACCTGATCCAGAATGCTGTCTTCCAGCGACACTTTCTGAGTGGCGAAGGTACGAGCCAGCTGATACTGGCTGTTCTGTGTCTGAGCCTGGGAGAGCACCACCGCCTGCGAGGCGGCGATAGGATCATCGGAGGCACGGTTTACGCGCTTGCCGGTAGACATCTGCTCGCCATAGCTTAGCCACTTGCTCTGCGAACTGGTGACACCACGCATGTTTTGTTCATACATCATCTGAGTGCTAACGCGCATCATTAACCTCTTGCTTAGCGGATGTTCAGTAACGCATCAAACAGCGAGCTTGCCGTCTGTAAGACCTGTGCGTTTGCGAGATAATATTGCTGGTAACGCTGCAGGTTACCGTACTCTTCGTCGAGGTTAACCCCGGAGATAGACTGCTGCTGGTTGCTCAGCTGGGTCACCACGTTATCCTGGGTGGTGCTGCTGCTCTTCAGCGTGGCCGTGGTGCTGCCCACGGTACTGACCAGCGCGGCATAGGCATCGTTGAAGCTCTTGTTGCCGCCGACGCTCTTGCTTTTCTGCAGATCCAGCAGCGCCTGGCCGTTGACGTTATCACTGTCGCCGCTGGTGGCCGATGCCGCCATAGCGATTTTCGACTCGTCCTTAAACGCCAGATCCATATTGACGATGGCATTCGCCGTCGGCTTGATAATAAAGCTGTCGTTATTGCCCGCACCGTTGGTAGCGCTGATGCTTACCTTCAGGCCGTCAAAGTTCAGGCTGCCGTCGTTCGCATCCGGCGTAGCGGTAAACGAGGTATTATCTGACAGACGAGTCACCTGCCATTTCGATCCGTCGTAAACCACTTTATAGTCGGTCGCCTGGACTTTGCTGCTATCACTTACCGTGGTGGTCAGCGCCGCATCGCCGGTGTTGCGCGCGTTGCTCAGCGTAGAAGGCGAACCAATGGTAAAGAAGTCGCCGCCCTGGTCACCGTTGGCATCATAGCCTTTAGCATGCTGAGCATTGAAGGCATCGGCAAAGGAGAGCGCCAGCTGGCCCAGCGAGTTACGGGTCTGGTCGAGGTTCTGGCTGCGGAAGGTCAGCAGCCCGCCGAGGGAGCCGCTGTTGAGCAGCTTCTCTGGGATCTCAACGTTGCCTGCGGTGGCATCAACGTAGGCAACGGTGGTACGGGACGGATCCGCGCTGGACGGTACGGCAGCCAGCTGGCGGGAAGCGCTGCCCTGAACCAGGGTATAGCCATTCGCCATGCTGATGTTATAGGTGCCGCCGTCCTGGACGCTTACTTCCACGCCCACTATCTTGTTAAGTTCGCTTACCAGCTGATCGCGCTGATCCAGCAGATTGTTTGGCGAGGCGCCAGCGCCTACCCCGGTCAGACGGGAGATCTGATCGTTGAGATTGGCAATCTGGGTGGTGTAATTGTTGATCTGATCCACGCTGGAGGAGATAGACAGGTTAACCTGCTTATCCTGATCGCGCAGATACTGATCGGTTACCTTGAACTGGTTTACCAGCCCATCGGCTTTGCCCAGCAGCGTCTGGCGAGAGGCCGGATCCTCGGCATTGCTCACCAGCGTTTGCAGGCTAGTAAAGAAGTCCTGCATGGTGGTGGCCAGGGTATTCGTCGAGCCAGAGAGCATGTCGTCAATTTTAGACATCTGCTCGTAGCGCGTTGTCAGGCCGCTGCTCTGGGTCTGCGCGGCGCGCAGCTGATTGGTGATGAAGGCATCATATTCGCGTTGGACGCCGGTGACGTTCACCCCGTTACCTACCCAACCGCCTGCACCCAGCGTACTGTTTGCCTGTGCCAGCACCGTCGTCTGACGGGTATAGCCCGCGACGTTATAACTGGAGATGTTATTACTGACGGTATTCAGCGCGGCCTGGGCTGCACTCAGCCCGCTCATGGCGCTGTTAATCAAGCTACTGGACATGGAGATTCCTTATACACTTTTAGACATAAGTCCTGCTAACGATTATCGGCAGCGCCAGGCTGAACTTGATAGCTGTCAGAACAGATTTTCAATATCGTTGCTGTAGGCTTTACTGACCTTATCGCTAAGGGATTTCAGCTGCTGGATCATGCTGGTGAGCTTGCGAGCATAGTTCGGATCGGTAGCGTAGCCCGCGCTCTGCAACGCCTGCGCCCCCTGCTCGGCGGTTGCCGCGGTGGTAACGGCGGCATAGCGCGGGTTACGCGACAGCAGGCCAACGTAGTCCGACAGCGCCTCCAGATAGGAGCCATAGACGCGGAACTTCGCCTTTACCTTTTTGGCTTCACCGTTCTCATATTCGGTGGTGGTGATCTCGGTGGTAGGCCCCTTCCAGCTGCTGCTGGCCTTGACGCCAAACAGGTTAAAGCTCGGCTCACCGTTTTCGCGCTTGATCTGCCGCTGCCCCCAGCCGGACTCCAGCGCTGCCTGGGCGAGGATCAGGTGGTGCGGCACCCCGCTCTGCTCGCTGGCCAGCCGCGCCGGCAGCGAGAGCTGGGCAAGGAACTCTTTGCTGTCGCCAGAGAGCGCAGCATCGTTGCCTCCACCGTCGGGCGTTTTCGGCATCGCCTTGCGCACCATCTGGGTCAGGGCCTGGTTTTGATAACTGGTCACCGTTTCCAGCGGGAACTTCATCGGCACCTGCGAAGGTGCCTCTGTCGGTTCGCTCTGGCCACCGGACATCTGCTTCACCATCATCTCCGCCAGCCCCAGCCCCTTGCCTGCGGTCATCTGCTGGGCAATCTGCTGGTCATACATGCTGGTATACATGCGGGTGGAGTCGCTGCTGAACAGGCCGTCTTTTGGCAGGGCTTCACGCATGCTTTTCAGCATCATCTGCACGAACATCCCTTCCACCTGGCGGGCCACCGGACGCAGGTTAGCCTGCGGATCCTGCCCGGCCTGGGTTTTCAGTTCATTCAGCGATTGCGCATCCCATGCCGCGCTCGCCATCATCCGGCTGTCGGTTAGCATTAGATAATTTCCAGTTTCGCGCGCAGGCAGCCTGCGCTCTGCATTGACTGAAGGATCGACATCAGATCGATCGGCGTCGCGCCCAGCGCGTTCAGCGCCCGGACAACGTTGTTCAGGTTGGCGCTGGAGCGGACGCTCTGCAACGAACCGCCGCTCTGGCGCAGGTCGATCTGCGTCTGCGGGGTGACCACGGTCTCGCCGCCGCCGAACGGCGTATCCGGCTGGCTGACGTTGGCCTGGCGGTTTACCGTCACTGAGAGGTTACCCTGGGCCACCGCACAGCTGTCCAGCGTCACTTCGCGGTTCATGACCACCGAGCCGGTACGGGAGTTGATCACCACCTTCGCATCCTGCGGCGTCACGCCCACTTCCATATTCTGGATATCGGCAAGGAAACGCACCTGCGAGCTGTTGCCGCTCGGCACGCGGATCTGGATGGTACGCGCATCCAGCGCCGTGGCGCTGCCGTAGCCGCGAGAGCGGTTGATGGTGTCGGTGATCTGCTGTGCGAGGGTGAAATCTTCCTGATTCAGCTGCAGGTTGATGGTGTTGCCGGAGCCGAACTGGGTCGGCAGCTCACGCTCGACTACCGCGCCGCCGGTGATGCGGCCGCCGTTAAGCTGGTTAACCTGCACGCTGCTGCCACCGGCCGCTGCGCCCGCGCCGCCGACCAGCACGTTACCCTGTGCCAGGGCATAGACCTGGTTATCAACCCCTTTTAGCGGGGTCATCAGCAGCGTACCGCCGCGCAGGCTCTTGGCGTTACCCATTGAGGAGACCACCACGTCGATGGTCTGTCCCTGGCGGGCAAAGGCCGGGAACTGCGCGGTTACCATTACCGCCGCCACGTTCTTGAGCTGCATGTTGGTCCCGGCGGGGACGGTGATCCCCATCTGGGAGAGCATGTTGTTCAGGCTCTGGGTGGTAAACGGCGTCTGGGTGGTCTGGTCGCCCGTACCGTCCAGGCCGACAACCAGCCCGTAGCCAATCAGTGAGTTCTGTCGTACGCCCTGTACGCTGGTGAGGTCGCGGATGCGCTCGGCCTGGGCAATGGTTGCTACCAGCACCAGCGCGATCCCTGCCAGATATTTAAACATTGGTCACCCCGTTACATCGGCGAGAGGTTAAGGAAGAAACGCTGCAGCCAGCCCATATTCTGCGCTTCGTTGATATAGCCGTTGCCGACATATTCGATGCGCGCGTCCGCCACCTGGGTGGACGGAACGGAGTTGCTGCCGCTGATGGTGCGTGGGTTCACGACACCGGAGAAGCGGATGAACTCAGTGCCCTGGTTGATGGCGATCTGTTTTTCACCCACGACGTGTAAGTTGCCGTTGGCCAATACCTGGTCAACCGTGACGGTCAGCGTTCCGCTGAAGGTGTTGCTGGCGTTGGCCCCACCCTTACCGTTAAAGCTGTTGCCACCGGAGGCATCGACATCCGCACGGGCGTTGCCAAACAGGCCTTCTAAGTAGCGCGGCGTGGTATCGACGCCGAAGTTGGTTTTGCCGTCGCGGCTGGCGTTCGCCGAGGAGCTTTTACTGGCGCTGACGTTCTCTTGCAGCACGATGGTCAGCGTATCGCCTACGTTACGCGGTCTGCGATCCTCAAACAGCGGTTGATAGCCGTAGTTAATCGGCTGGGCAGTCTGGAAAATGGAGCCGTTGACAATGGGCTGCGGGCCTGGCGTCGGCTGCGCGGTGGTTGCGCCCTGCACCAGCGGCGTCGAGGGGATCCAGGCACACCCGTTAAGGGTGAGTGCCACCAAAGCCATAAGCGGATAACGAAACGCGGCGGATTTATGCATTGCTTTCATCTTCGAAATCAGGGGCCCGGCGCGGCGATTACTACCGCGCCGGAGCGCGCCTTAGAGTTGCGTCAGTTTTTGCAGCATCTGATCGGTGGTCGATACGGCTTTACTGTTAATTTCGTAAGCGCGCTGAACCTGGATCATATTCACCAGCTCTTCAGCGACGTTCACGTTAGAGGTCTCTACATACCCCTGGTAGAGCAGCCCCGCACCGTTCAGGCCGGGCGTCGTATCGTTCGGCGCGCCGGAGGACTGGGTTTCGGTGTAGAGGTTCTCACCAATGCTTTCCAGACCGGTATCGTTCATAAAGGTGGTCAGGTTGAGCTGTCCTACCTGTACCGGCGCGGCCTGGCCCTGCTGGGTCACGCTCACTACGCCGTCACGGCCAATGGTGATGCTCAGGGAGTTCGCCGGAATGGTAATGGCTGGCTGCACCTGGAAGCCGCCCGCCGTCACCAGCTGGCCGTTCTGATCCACCTGGAAAGAGCCGTCGCGGGTATAGGCTGAGGTACCGTCCGGCAGCATCACCTGGAAGAAGCCCTGGCCTTTGATCGCCACGTCTTTGCTGTTGTTGGTCTGGGAGAGGTTACCCTGGCTGTGCAGGCGCTCGGTGGCCACCGGACGGACGCCGGTACCAATCTGCAGGCCTGACGGCAGCGTAGTCTGCTCTGAAGACTGGGCGCCGGGCTGGCGAACGGTCTGGTAGAGCAGATCTTCAAAGACCGCGCGCTGACGCTTGAAACCATTGGTGCTGACGTTCGCCAGGTTGTTGGCGATGACGTCCATATTGGTTTGCTGGGCGTCGAGGCCGGTCTTGGCAATCCATAAGGAGTTAATCATAAATAGTCCTGTATTAGCTCATCGACAGCAGTGAGTTAGCACGCTGCTCATTTTCATCAACGCTGCTGATGACCTTCATCTGCATCTCAAAGCGACGCGCGCTGGCGATCATATCGGTCATCGCTGCAACCGGCTTCACGTTGCTCCCCTCCAGCACGCCCGACATCACGCGGATGGTGGGATCGGCCTGCAGGGTGGCGCCACGGGTCGCCTGGGCGGCCTGGCTGAGACGGAACATGCCGTCATCGCCGCGTACCACTTCGGCTCCGGTCGCCTTGACCAGCTTCAGCTTGCCAATAGGCGACACCGTATTAGGCGGATCCCCTGGGGTCAGCGCCGAGATGGTGCCGTCGGCCGCAATGGTGATCTCCGCCCCTTCCGGCACGGCAATCGGACCCGCATCGCCCATTACCGGGTTGCCCTGGATGGTCAGCTGACCCGCCGGACTCACCTGCATGTTACCGTTGCGGGTATAGCCCTCGGTGCCGTCCGGGGTTTGCACCGCCAGCCAGCCGTCCTGTTGCAGGGCAACGTCCAGCGGGCGGGAGGTGTAATCCATCTGGCCTGGGGTCATATCCGCGCCAGGAGTAGACGCGGTCACCAGCGTGCGCGTGGGCAGCGACAGACCCTCTACCGGCACGGCGCGCAGCGCGTTGAGCTGCGCACGGAAGCCCGGCGTAGAAGCGTTCGCGAGGTTGCTGGCCGTAACCGCCTGCTGGTTGAGCGTCTGGCTGGCCGCGCCCATCGCGGTATATATTGCGTGATCCATGAAGCCGTCCCGTCAGGCGCTTAGCGCAGGTTAACCAGGGTGTTGAGGATCTGGTCCTGGGTTTTGATGGTCTGCGCGTTTGACTGATAGTTACGCTGCGCGACGATCATATTGACCAGCTCTTTACTCAGATCGGTGTTGGATGCTTCCAGCGCGCCGTTGGTCAGGGTGCCGAAGTTACCGGTGCCTGCGGTGCCCAGCAGCGCCACGCCGGAGGACTGGGTCGCCGTCCAGACGTTGTCGCCTTCAGAGGCCAGGCCTTCGTTGTTAGCGAAGTTAGCCAGCACGATCTGGCCCAGCAGCTGGGTCTGCTCGTTAGAGTAGTTACCCACGACGGTGCCGTCGTCGTTGATCTGGTAGCTCACCAGGTCACCCGGCTTGTAGCCGTTCTGGCTGGTCGCCACGATGTTGTTCGCGCCGGTGTTCTGCTGCATGGAGTTAAGGAAGCTCAGGCTAAAGGTCGCCGGGGTCGCGCCCGGGATCGTTGCCGTCGTCACGCTGGCGGTGCCGCCGGAGGTCAGCGCGCCGGTGTTGCTGAAGCCCAGGGTAGTAGAGAGCGTCGCGGCGCTGTTGGCCACGCTGCTGTCCTGGGTGTAGACATTCCAGGTGTTGCTTGTCCCGCTCTTCACGAAGAAGACGTTCATGTCGTGAGAGTTACCCTGGCTATCGAAAACGGTAACCGAGCCTTTTTTGTTGTAGCTGTCGGCGTTGGTCGGATCGAAGGCCAGAGTCGGCGCAGCATCGGTGGAGTTCAGGTTGATCTGCATCGCCGCAGTGTCGGTGGTTTTCGCCGCCATCAAGGTGTTCGGAATGGAGATCGCCGTCGGGTTTGCGCCCTGCTGGATGGTCGGCGGGGTGCCGGTGGCCGGGAAGCCGGTCAGCTGCAGGCCCTGCATGTTTACGATGTTGCGGTTTTCGTCCAGCTTGAACTGACCGTTGCGGCTGTAGAACACCGAGCCGTTGCTGTCGACCAGGCGGAAGAAGCCGCTCTGGCTGATGGCGACGTCCAGGCCGCGACCGGTGTTGGTGGTCGTGCCGTCGGTGAAGTCCTGGGTAATACCCGCAACCTTCACGCCGAGACCGACTTTAGAACCGGCAAACATATCGGCGAAGGACGCGGTGCCAGATTTAAAGCCATAGGTGGCGGAGTTGGCGATGTTGTTACCAATGACATCGAGGTTGGTGGCCGCAGCATTCAGGCCGCTGACCGCTTGTGAGAAGGCCATGACTTACTCCTGATAAGTGTTAAGGCTTATATAATCTGCCGTACTTCGTCGAGGGTGGTGGTACCGTAGGTACCCAAATCTAAGGTGTTACCGGTGCTGCCTTTGGTAATGCCCTGCACCAGCGCAAACTGCAGCGGCTGGGCCACCAGCTGGGTGGAGCCGCTGCTGGCACCGATCGATACGCTGTACGAGCCGTCCGGAGCAGCAGTGCCGTCGGTCATCTTGCCGTCCCAGCTAAAGGTGTGAACGCCTGCGCTCAGCGCGCCAATATCAATGGTGCGTACCACCTGACCATTTTTATCCGTAACGGTCGCGGTGACTTTATCCGCCGCCTGGGTCAGCTCAACGCCAAACGGGGTGGTGCTCTCGCTGCCCGCCAGCACGGTAGTGCCCGGGATCATCACCCCGTGGCCGATCAGCGTGCTCGCCTGCAGCGACTGGCTGTTGTCAATCTGGCCGGAGATGGCGCCCAGCGTCGTGTTGAGCTTCTCAATGCCGCTGACGGTATTGATCTGCGCCAGCTGGGTGGTCAGCTCGTTGTTCTCCATCGGATTGGTGGGATCCTGGTTTTTGAGCTGTGCCACCAGCAGCGTCAGGAAGCTGCTCTGCAGATCCGTTGCGCTACTGCCGGAGGTCGCGCTGGTAGCTGTCGATGTGGCGGTAGTGCTGGTAGTGTCGTTGAGATTTACAGCGATAGACATGCGACTCTCCTTTATGAGCCAAGCGTGAGCGTTTTCAGCATCATGCTCTTCACGGTGTTAAGTACTTCAACGTTTGCCTGGTAGCTGCGCGAGGCGGACATGGAGTTAACCATCTCGCCAACGACGTCCACGTTGGGCATCCGCACGTAGCCTTTGGCATCGGCAAGCGGATTGCCTGGCTCAAAGACCAGCTTGTCCGGCGCCTGGCTCTCGATGACGTTGGCGACCTTAACGCCGCCGGTAGCCGCGCCTGGCGCCGCGTTCACCTGGAACACCACCTGCTTGGCACGGTAGGGCTGGCCGTCGGGACCGGTGACGCTGTCGGCGTTCGCCAGGTTACTGGCCGCCACGTTCAGCCGCTGTGACTGAGCGGTCAGCGCCGATCCGGCGATATCAAAAATGTTCAGTAAAGCCATCTATTAATTCCCCCCCTGCAGCACGCTCATCATGCCTTTAATCTGTCCACCCAGAACGCTCAGCCCGGTCTGGTATTGCAGGCTGTTATCGGCAAACTGGGTACGCTCCCGGTCCATATCGACGGTGTTACCGTCCAGCGATGGCTGATCGGGAATGCGATAGAGCAGTTCAGTAGAGGGTGCGGCGATGGTCTGGGCAGGAATATGGCGGGCAGAGGTCAGCGCCAGCGATACTCCGCTGGTTTCGGCCCGGCCGCGCTCCATCACTTTTTTAAGTTCGCTGGCAAAATCCATATCGCGCGCCTGATACCCCGGGGTATCAGCGTTAGCAATGTTGGCGGCCAGAACTTCCTGGCGCTGGGCGCGCAGGTTTAATGCTTCTTGCTGAAATCGTAGCGCGGCATCGAGTTTATCGAGCATGTCTCCCCCGCTGATGACGTTACGCTGATGAGAAAATGACAGATGACAGCTTAAAGGGCAGAGGGCACGCCTTATCGTTGGAATAAACGCAAAATGCGTCGCTATTTATTGCGTTGATAGATCTGCACGAGGGGTAAAATCCCCTCACTCTCTCATCCAGGCAGGAGTTAGCCATGCACAGTGTGAAAAGCGTATGCGGCGCAATATTGCTGTTCGTCAGTCCACTGGCTGCGGCGCAGGATCTCACCGCCCAGCTGACCACCTTTTTTGCTCAACGGCTGGCGGGCTTTAGCGATGAGGTCGCCGTTACGGTGCGTACCCCGGCCAATCTGCTGCCTGCCTGTGAACAACCGGCGCTGAGCGTCGCGGGTAGCGCAAAGCTGTGGGGCAACGTTAACGTGCTGGCCCAGTGTGCGAATGAGAAACGCTATTTACAGGTCACGGTAGAGGCGACCGGCAACTATGTTGTCGCAGCCCAGGCGATTACGCGTGGCAGCACGCTGGAGCCGGGCAGCGTTACCCTGAAACGTGGCCGTCTGGATCGGCTCCCGCCGCGCACCATGCTGGATATTAATCAGGCCCAGGATGCGGTCAGCCTGCGCGATCTCGCGCCGGGCCAGGCGATTCAGCTCTCGATGCTGCGCCAGTCGTGGCGGGTCAAAGCGGGACAGCGAGTACAGGTGATCGCCAGCGGCGACGGCTTTAGCGTAAACGGTGAAGGCCAGGCGCTGAACAACGCCTCGGTGGCGCAAAACGCCCGCGTGCGCATGGCGTCGGGTCAGGTGGTGAGCGGAACGGTGGCGCCTGATGGGAATATTCTTATTAATCTGTAATCTTTTTAAAGATTTTGCGGCCCTTGCCGATAATTAAGCAATATATGATGATGGCAGGCCTTAACGCCGCGAACCCTCGATGAGGACAACACTATGAGCATTGATCGTACATCGCCTTTAAAGTCGGTTAGCACTGTCCAGCCGCGCGAAACTCACGACACTCAGACTCCAAAAACGCGTCTGGAAAAATCCGCTACGGCGAACAGCACCAGCGTCACCATCAGCAATGCGCAGACCAAGCTGACCCAGGCAGGCAGTGACGACATTAATATGGAGCGCGTTGAAGCACTGAAAACCGCGATCCGCAACGGCGAGCTGAAGATGGATACCGGCAAAATTGCCGACGCCCTGATTAGCGAAGCGCAGAGTTTCCTACAGAGTAAGTGAGCGTATGAGCAAACTGTCAGAAGTTCTTGATCAAATGACAGTTATCCTGAACGCGCTGAAAGGCGTGATGGATGCTGAGCAACAACATCTTTCGGCGGGCCAGATCAACGGCAGCGCGCTACAGCGTATTACCGAAGAGAAGAGTTCGTTGCTCGCTTCGCTGGACTACCTTGAACAGCAGCGTCGTGCCGAACAGAATATGAAGCAGAGCGCAAACGATGATATCGCAGGCCGCTGGCTGACTATCACCAAAAAAACGCAGCATCTGTGCGAGCTTAACCAGCACAACGGCTGGCTGCTGGAGGATCAGATCCAGCGCAACAGGCAGGCGCTGGAGGTGTTAAAACCGCATCAGGAGCCCGCCCTTTACGGCGCAAATGGCCAGACCTCGGTTTCTCATCGCGGCGGCAAGAAAATCTCTATCTGACCTCTTCCTGCACAGGCCCGGGCACCGCTGCCCGAGCCTCTATTGCTTTACGCCGTCCGGCGAGCAAACTCCTTCACCTTAAAGCCCAGCAGCGCCAGCGTGGCAAAGTAGGCTACTGCCCCCACCGCGACTACCGCCATCAGGCGCAGCAGACGCCAGGCCATCGTTCCCTGCGACCACTCTGGCATCACCGAGAGCACGCCCAGCAGCGCTGCGGCCATCACCATTACCGCCACCACCAGACGCAGCAGAAAACGCTGCCAGCCCGGCTGCGGGGTAAAGATCTTCTGCTTGCGCAGCTGCCAGTAGAGCAGGCTGGCGTTAAGGCAGGCCGCCAGGCCAATGGAGAGCGACAGCCCGGCATGTTTGAGCGGGCCGATAAACGCCAGGTTCATCAGCTGGGTCATAATCAGCGTGACGATAGCGATCTTGACCGGGGTTTTAATATCCTGGCGCGAGTAGAATCCTGGCGCCAATACCTTCACCACAATCAGTCCCATCAGCCCCACGGAGTAGGCGATCAGCGCTCGCTGGGTCATCAGCGCGTCAAAGGCGGTGAATTTACCGTACTGGAACAGCGAGACCGTCAGCGGTTTGGCAAGCAGTCCCAGCGCCACGGCGCTCGGCAGCGCCAGCAGGAAGCAGAGGCGCAGGCCCCAGTCCATCAGGCGACAGTATTCGTCATGGTTGCCGCTGGCGAAGCTGCGGGAGAGCGACGGCAGCAGAATGGTACCCAGCGCCACGCCCAGCACGCCGGAGGGGAACTCCATCAGGCGGTCGGCATAGTACATCCACGACACCGAACCGGAGACCAGAAACGAGGCAAAAATGGTGTTGATGATCAGCGAGATCTGGCTGACCGAAACCCCAAGAATAGCCGGGCCCATCTGCTTAACGACGCGGATCGCTCCCGCATCGCGCAGGCTGATGCGCGGCAGCACCAGCATGCCGATCTTTTTGAGGTGCGGCAGCTGGTAGAAAAGCTGCAATACGCCGCCGACGGTGACCGCCCAGGCCAGCGCCAGCACCGGCGGGTGAAACAGCGGTGCGGCAAAGATCGCAAAGCCAATCATGCTGATGTTTAAGAAGGTAGGTGCGAAGGCCGGTACCGAGAAACGGTTCCAGGTGTTAAGGATCGCCCCTACCAGCGAGGCCAGCGAAATCAGCAGAATATAGGGAAAGGTGATCTTCAGTAGCTGGGTGGTGAGCGCAAACTTGTCGGCGGTATCAGCAAAGCCCGGCGCGGTAACCATAATGACCCAAGGGGCGGCCAGCATCCCGGCGATGGTGACAATCGCCAGCACCAGGGTCAGCAGTCCTGAGACGTAGGCGACAAAAACGCGGGTGGCATCCTCGCCCTCTTTGCTTTTGTACTCGGCCAGAATGGGAACAAACGCCTGGGAAAATGCGCCCTCTGCAAAGATGCGGCGCAGCAGGTTGGGGAGCTTGAACGCCACGAAGAACGCATCGGTTGCCATCCCTGCGCCAAACACCCGCGCCACGATGGCGTCGCGGGCAAAACCCAGCACGCGGGAGAAGAGAGTCATCGAGCTGACCGCAGCCAGCGATTTTAATAAATTCATTACTGTATTAATCCGAACCCTGCGGCAAAACGCCTGCATAGCAGGCGTTAGAAGAAGCGCTTAGTCTACCTGGATTGCCATGAAATACTACATCCAGATGTTACAGCGAATTATTCGGCCATCGCCTCGCGCCAGAGCCTGTCGATGATGCGCTGGGCCAGCACCGCCTGCTCCCCGGAGGTTTCAGGCGCAGTCTGATTTTTCACGCAGGTGATAAAGTGCTGGGCGCAGCCTACGAAGCCGCGCTGCTCAAGGGTACTTTGCCAGCCGGGGATCGGCCGCAGCGTAATGCCGCTGCCCTGCTCTTCCCGCCACTCGCGCATGTCGGTGACGTCATACAGGCCACCGTCGGTCACTGCCTGCACCCACTCGCGCTGGCTGCCAGCCCGGCGGTGCATGCTGGTGGTGATCTGTAGCGCGTCGTGGCTAAAGTGGTGCTCGGCGTAGATCATCGCCCCGTCGTCGTTAGCGATCAGCGTGCCGCCGTTAAACTGGCCTTCGCCCCCCGCCAGCCACAGGGCGGTGTCCACCACGTGGAGGTAGTCATCCAGCAGCGTGAAGCGCAGATCGTGCGGCCCAACGCTGTCGCTACGGTGCTTATCCATGCGCAGCGATGCCCCATTGGCGAGCCGGATTTTCAGATCGCGATAGAGCGGCGCGAAGCGACGGTTGAAGCCTACCATCAGGATCAGTTTTTTACGCGCGGCCAGCGCCACCAGCCGCTCGGCATCGGCAAGATTCTCCGCCAGCGGCTTATCGACGCAGACGTGTACCCCCGCGTTTAAAAGCTCGCTCACTACCGCGTAGTGCGAGGCCGTGGAGGTGTGGACAAACACCGCATCGCACTGGGCGGCCAGCTCCGGCAGCGATCCTGCGTAGGGCACCCGCCAGCGCTGGCAAATGCCTAACGCTTTTTCCCGCGACGGCGACCAGGCAGCCTGTAGCGTCCAGTCGGTAGCGGCTCCCAGCACCGGCAGCCAGGCCTTCTGGGCAATGCCGCCCAGCCCCACTACGCCTATGCGTAACTGTGTCATGGTTAATCTCCCAGGTTTGCCAGCAGCGAATCGAGACGCTGCTTCAGTTCGGCGACCTCGCTCTCCAGCACCGTTACCCGCGCCGCGAGATCGTCTGGCTGTGCGTCGCCGTGCTCTGCGGGGGTAGCCTCCGGAGCCGCCTCGCCGCTAAACAGATGCATGTAGCGGCTTTCACGCTTGCCCGGCTCGCGCGGCAGGCGAACCACAAAGGGCCCATCCTCCCGCGCCGCCAGCGTGTCTAAGGTCTTTTCGACCTCCGGCACGTCGGCAAACTCATGCATTCTCGCCGCCCGCATGCGTAGCTCGCCCGGCGTCTGCGCACCGCGAAGCAGCAGCGTAGTGACAAGCGCCGTCTCGCCGCTGCTGAGCTTGAGGTTGCCAAACTCGGAGTTACAAAAGCGCTGCTCGTATTTTGTCACGCGGTTGCCGAAGCCGCTTACGTTGCGCAGATAGTGGCGCTTAACCAGCGCGTCGAGGAGATCCTGCACCTCGGCGTCGCCCAGCGACATAACGGGTTCACGGTTGGTTTTCTGATTGCAGGCGCTGACCACTGCGTTCAAAGAGAGAGGATACTGCTCCGGCGTCGTCACCTGCTTCTCCAGCAGGCAGCCAATAATCCGCGCTTCGGCGGGGCTTAACAGGATTTTCATTTTCTTCTTTCCTTAATTGCGGCCTGCGGTCCACTCCTGGGTGGTCAGCGCCGTCAGCACATGATCGCGCCACTCGCCGTCGATCAGCAGATAGGCTTTGGCATAGCCCTCTTTTTCAAAGCCCAGCCGCGCCAGCAGGCCGCCGCTGCGCTGGTTGTGCGGCATGTAGTTGGCCATAATGCGGTGGATATGCTGGGTGCGCTGCATATAGCGGATGGCGGCGGTCAGCGCCTCAAACATCAGCCCCTGCCCCTGCCACTTCTGTCCGATAGAGTAGCCCAGATAGCAGGCGTGAAACGAGCCGCGCACCACGTTGGAGAAGTTGGCGACGCCCATGATCTCTTTTTCGTCGGGATCGAACAGCGCAAAGTAGAAGGCGCTTCCCTGCTTATGAAATTCGTTAATCATGCTGAGACGCGCCTGCCAGCCGGAAGGATAGCAGTGGCTCTCATCGCGTATTGGCTCCCAGGGTTTTAAAAACTGGCGGTTTTCTGCGTAGTAGTCTGCCAGACGCCATGCATCGCGCTCATGCACTAAACGCACCACCAGCCGGTCCGTCGTCAAGCGCGCTTTTGGAACGTTGTTACGATAGCCGAACATTCATCACCACTCCTGTCAATACGACTTGTTACCCCTGCGGATAACTATACCTGCGCCAGGCCACTATTACGATAAAGAGCATCAATCAAAGCGTTGCTTTGATAAAAAAATATCGTCGCCGCAGCGGTGGGAAAACGGCCAGCAACCACGCAAAATAGCAGGGTAACTATTTTGACATTCCCAGGAGGGGAGATGTCCCGCGTATCGCAGGCCAGGCGCCTGGGTAAATATTTCCTGCTCATCGATAATATGCTGGTTGTGCTGGGTTTTTTTGTTGTCTTCCCGCTTATCTCCATTCGCTTTGTTGACCAGCTCGGCTGGGCGGCCCTGATGGTGGGCATTGCCCTTGGCCTGCGCCAGCTTATCCAGCAGGGGCTGGGGATCTTCGGGGGTGCTATCGCCGACCGCTTCGGCGCCAAACCGATGATCGTCACCGGTATGCTGATGCGGGCCGCTGGGTTCGCCACGATGGCCGTGGCGCAGGAGCCGTGGCTGCTCTGGAGCTCATGCATCCTCTCGGGCCTCGGCGGCACCCTGTTCGATCCGCCGCGCTCGGCGCTGGTGGTCAAGCTGATCCGCCCGCACCTGCGCGGACGTTTCTTCTCATTGCTGATGATGCAGGACAGCGCCGGGGCAGTCATCGGCGCCCTGCTCGGCAGCTGGCTGTTGCAGTATGATTTCCGCCTGGTGTGCGCCACCGGGGCGGTGATCTTTGTGCTCTGCGCCGCCTTCAACGCCTGGCTGCTGCCGGCCTGGAAGCTCTCGACGGTGAAAACGCCGGTGCGGGAGGGACTCAGCCGGGTGATGCGTGACAAACGCTTCGTGACCTACGTACTCACCTTAACCGGCTACTACATGCTGGCCGTGCAGGTGATGCTGATGCTGCCGATCATGGTTAACGACATCGCTGGCTCGCCGGCGGCGGTGAAGTGGATGTATGCCATTGAGGCGAGCCTGTCGCTGACGCTGCTCTACCCCCTCGCCCGCTGGAGCGAAAAGCGCTTCCGCCTGGAGCAGCGTCTGATGGCTGGCCTGCTGTTTATGACCTTCAGCCTGCTGCCGATTGGCCTTGTCAGCTCGCTGCAGCAGCTCTTTACATTAATTTGCACGTTCTATATCGGCTCGATTATTGCCGAACCGGCGCGCGAAACCCTGAGCGCCGAGTTGGCGGACGCCAGGGCGCGGGGCAGCTATATGGGCTTTAGCCGCCTGGGTCTCGCCTTCGGCGGTTTCCTTGGCTATGCCGGGGGCGGCTGGCTGTTTGACGCCGGAAAAGCCTTCAGCCAGCCCGAACTGCCGTGGGTGATGCTGTCAGCTATTGGCCTCATCACTCTCTTTGCGCTCTGGTGGCAGTTTAGCCCCCGCCATACCCAGACGGGGATACTCGAGCCGGAGGCCTGATTTGAAAGGCGCTTTTTTCTCTTCCATACTGGTGGTTACGGACAACCATCACCTGGAGGGGAAACGTGAAGCTCTATATTTACGACCACTGCCCGTACTGCCTGAAAGCCCGTATGATCTTCGGCCTGAAGAATCTGCCAGTTGAACTCAACGTATTGCTCAATGATGATGAGGCCACGCCTACCCGCATGATCGGTCAGAAGATGGCGCCGATCCTGCAAAAAGATGACAGCCGCTACATGGCTGAGAGTCTGGACATTGTGAAATACGTTGACCAGCTCGATGGCGAACCGCTGCTGACCGGCGCACGTAAACCAGCCATTGAGGCATGGCTGCGCAAGGTCAACGAGTACACCAATCGCCTGCTGATCCCACGCTTTGCCAAAGCGCCGTTTGATGAGTTTGCGACGCCGGAAGCGCGCGCTTACTTCACCAAGAAAAAAGAGGCGGCTATCGGCGACTTTAGCGAGCATCTGGCCCATACGCCGGGTCTGGTAAAAAAAATCAGCGACGACCTGCGCGATCTGGATAAGCATATCGTCCAGCCCAACGCGGTGAACGGCGAGCTCTCTGAGGATGATATCCACCTCTTCCCGCTGCTGCGTAACCTGACGATTGTGCCCGGTATTGTCTGGCCAACGCGCGTCGCTGACTATCGCGACAATATGGCCAAGCAGACGCAAATTAACCTCCTCTCTTCCATCGCGATTTAGCCCCTGGTTCGGCGGAAGCGCAGGTTTCCGCCACCGCTTTCAGCCTTTTCTGCTGTTACGCCTCCCGCTGGCACGCCAGACTGCTTTATGTCACGATGGCATCTATGGACAGCTATTGAGGGATCCCATGAAGAAGATTTTATTTGCCGCAGCCCTTATCGCAGGCGGGCTGCTGGCAGGCTGCAACCAGCTCACCCAATACACTGTGAGTGAGCAGGAGATCAACCAGGCGCTGCAAAAACACAATAACTTCTCCCGCGATATTGGCCTGCCGGGGGTAGCGGATGCGCATATCGTGCTAAATAACCTGGTCAGCGCCATTGGCCGTGAAGAGCCTAACAAAGTGACGCTCTCCGGGGATGCCGGGCTCGATCTGAACTCGCTGTTTGGTAGCCAGCAAGCCACCGTCAAGCTGAAGCTCAAGGCGCTGCCGGTCTTTAATAAAGAGAAAGGCGCGATTTTTCTTCAGCAGATGGAGGTGGTAGACGCCTCGGTGATGCCGCAGAAGATGCAGCCGGTCGTGCAAACCCTGCTCCCCTATCTGAACCAGACCCTGCAGAACTACTTTAACCAGCAACCCGCGTATGTTCTGAGCGAGGACAGCAGCAAAGGCGAAGCGCTGGCGAAAAAGTATGCTAAAGGGCTGGAGATCAAAGCGGGCGAGATCGTTATTCCGTTCGTTAACTGATTGGGCGGCCGTCAGCATTTTTTGCCCTGCAATCAGGAAAGAGGTGCAAACGAAAACGTTTACGCCTATGCTTAGTGCCCGGCATAAAACCAGCCATCACTGACTTTACTTTAGCCGGAGCACTATCATGACAGCACAACCCCAGGTTTTAAAAATTCGCCGCCCTGACGACTGGCACGTACATCTGCGCGACGGCG
Source organism: Pseudescherichia sp. (assembly GCF_032052675.1). NCBI lineage: Bacteria > Pseudomonadati > Pseudomonadota > Gammaproteobacteria > Enterobacterales > Enterobacteriaceae > Pseudescherichia > Pseudescherichia sp. The sequence goes on along the minus strand of NZ_DAMBWA010000005.1, from coordinate 25,064 downwards.
ATATGTTGAAGACTGTCGTGCCCTACACCAGTGAAACCTATGGCCGCGCTATCGTAATGCCGAACCTGGCACCGCCGGTGACCACCGTTGATGCCGCTCTTGCCTACCGCCAGCGCATCCTTGATGCCGTCCCGGCAGGCCACGACTTTACCCCGCTGATGACCTGCTACCTCACCGACTCGCTGGATCCCAACGAGGTCGAGCGCGGCTTTCGCGAAGGGGTCTTTACTGCTGCCAAGCTCTATCCCGCCAATGCTACGACTAACTCCAGCCACGGGGTGACCAGCATTGACGCTATTATGCCTGTGCTGGAACGGATGCAGACGCTGGGTATGCCGTTGCTGGTACATGGCGAAGTCACCCACGCCGAGATCGATATTTTCGATCGCGAGGCACGTTTTATCGAGACAGTAATGGAGCCGCTGCGTCAGCGCCTGCCAGCGCTGAAGGTGGTGTTTGAGCACATCACCACCAAAGATGCGGCCGACTACGTGCGCGAGGGCAACGAGCTGCTGGCGGCCACCATCACTCCGCAGCATCTGATGTTCAACCGTAACCATATGCTGGTGGGCGGCGTGCGCCCACATCTCTACTGCCTGCCGATCCTCAAGCGTAACGTCCATCAGCAGGCGCTGCGCGAGCTGGTCGCCAGCGGCTTCGAGCGTGCTTTCCTTGGCACCGACTCCGCCCCGCATGCGCGCCTGCGTAAAGAGACCAGCTGCGGCTGCGCAGGCTGCTTCAACGCGCCAACGGCGCTAGCCAGCTATGCCACCGTCTTCGAAGAGATGAACGCCCTGGCGCACTTTGAAGCCTTCTGCTCGCTTAACGGCCCGCGCTTCTATGGCCTGCCGGTCAACGAAGGCTATGTGGAGCTGGTACGCGATGAGGAGCAGGTGCCGGAAAGCATCGCTCTGAGTGATGACACCCTGATCCCTTTCCTGGCAGGTGAGCAGGTTAACTGGCGGATCCGTCGCTAAAAAATAGTCTGCCCCCTGTTGTAAGTTCTTCGCCTATACTGTATAAAAACACAGTGCATCATCCAGGGGGCAATCATGCGCATCGAAGTGACCATCGCTAAAACAACACCTTTACCGCCGGGCGCCATTGACGCGCTGGCAAGCGAACTCTCCCGCCGTCTGCAGAGCGACTATCCCGATACCGAAGGCAAAGTGACTGTCCGCTATGCAGCCGCCAACAATCTGTCGGTTCTCGGCGGTGGCAAAGGGGATAAAGAACGCGTTAGCGAGATCCTCCAGCAAACCTGGGAGAGCGCTGACGACTGGTTTACACAAGATTAATGGTTGTTACCCTATTGTGCTTTTGCCGGGTCGCCCCGGCTTTTTTTCGCTTTTAGGCATTATTCTGATGGTGCCGCTTATCCCCGTAATAAATAAGCCGTAATTTGAGCTTTTCTTGTTCAAAAAATTCTAAGAAATTTCAGAAAAACTGACCCCTGTTTTTTTATTAGTACAATCTCCTTAATTATTGATATACTTAAGTTGCTTCAATAAACACGCATTGAACCTCAAGAGTCGTTGTCTTTAAACACGCATTTAGGGGGTTAAAATGGTAAAAAATAATGAAGTCATTCAAACCCATCCGCTCGTAGGGTGGGACATCAGCACCGTAGACAGTTACGATGCGCTGATGCTGCGCCTGCACTACCAGACCCCAAATCACGCCGACCGTGACGACACTGAGGTCGGACAGACTCTGTGGTTAACGACCGACGTTGCTCGTCAATTTATATCGATTTTAGAAGCCGGCATTGCCAAGATTGAATCTGGCGACTACCAGGAAAACGAGTACAGGCGGCATTAATGAATGCTCATTTTTCAACCGAAAGGCACCCATAGGGTGCCTTATTTATTTGTAACTTGTATAACGTCGGCGGGTTAATTACTCTCCTGAGCACAGTTTTTGTCAGGAGAGCCTTATGAAATACGATCTCATTATAATCGGCAGCGGTTCAGTCGGCGCGGCAGCGGGCTATTATGCTACCCGCGCAGGGCTAAAGGTGCTGATGACTGATGCCCATATGCCGCCCCACCAGCAGGGCAGCCATCATGGCGATACGCGGCTAATCCGCCACGCCTATGGCGAAGGCGAGAAGTATGTCCCGCTGGTGCTTCGGGCGCAGGCCCTGTGGGAGCAGCTGGCAGCGGAGAGCGGCGAAGAGGTCTTTATTCGCAGCGGCGTTGTTAATATCGGTCCTGCCGACTCTGACTTTCTGCGTAACGTTGCGCAAAGCGCGCAGCAGTTCAACCTTAACGTTGAGCAGCTTGATGCCGCCGCGTTGATGGCGCGCTGGCCTGAATTTCGCGTGCCTGATGACTATATCGCCCTGTTTGAGGCCAACTCCGGCGTGCTGAAGAGCGAGCTGGCGATAAAAACCTGGATCCGTCTTGCCCGGGAAGCTGGCTGCGCGCAGCTGTTTAACTGTCCGGTAACGGCTATCCATCACCATGATGACGGCGTGACCGTAGAAACAGCCGACGGTGAGTATCAGGGGACGAAGCTGCTGGTCAGCGCCGGGACGTGGGTGAAGCAGCTGCTACCTTCCCTGCCCATTCAGCCGGTACGCAAGGTGTTTGCCTGGTATCAGGCCGATGGCCGCTACAGCCGTAAAAACACTTTCCCGGCCTTTACCGGCGAGCTGGCCAACGGTGATCAGTACTACGGTTTCCCGGCAGAAGACGATGCGCTTAAGATTGGCAGGCATAACGGCGGACAACCTATCAGCAGCGAAGATGAGCGCCTGCCCTTTGGCCGCGTGGCGACCGACGGCTCCGAGTGCTTCCCCTTCCTGCGTCAGTGCCTTCCGGGTATTGGCGGCTGCCTGTATGGCGCTGCCTGCACCTATGATAACTCGCCGGACGAGGACTTTATCATCGATACCCTGCCAGAGAGCGCCAGCACGCTGGTTGTCACCGGTCTGAGCGGACACGGGTTTAAGTTTGCTTCGGTTCTGGGTGAAATTGCTGCTGACTTTGCGGCGGGTAAACCCTCAACGTTTGATTTAACCCCGTTTTCGCTACGACGTTTCATGGCAAGATAAGCAAAAGGCCCCTTGCGGGCCTGTTAACGCTTAATTGTCCCTGGAGATATAATGCGCCGGCTAATTACCTGGTTGACGGAAAATGTTCGTGAACATTTGATGATCTATATTGCCTTCTGGACGTTGCTGGCGTTAATAGACCTTATTTATATACTCTATGCCGATTAAGTAATATTGACAAAAGCTGACATTACTTTAACAAACTCTAATTTTAGCGCAGTTTTTTTGAATGAGAGTCAAGATGCCATTTAGCGTGCAACATCAGCAAAGTGGCGTTTAAGGGCAATGAAAAACGAAATCATTGACAATTATATGTCAAATAAAATCAAAAAAAATGAATAAAATAAAATAGCTGCTCTTTTTGTTATTTTTAAGTTGCATTAATATTTTTTGCAGGCCATTTTAAGTTAACTTTATTTGAACACGGTTAACTTTATGCAACTGCGTAATTCTGCTCGCCGCTATGGCGCGGTCTCTATCGCGTTACACTGGCTGGTTGCCATTGTGGTTTATGGCATGTTTGCCCTAGGCCTGTGGATGGTCACGCTGAGCTATTATGATGGCTGGTATCATCAGGCCCCCGAGCTGCATAAAAGCATCGGCGTGTTGCTGATGATGGCGCTGGTGATCCGCCTGCTCTGGCGTCATCTCTCGCCGCCGCCCAAGGCGCTGACCTCTTACTCCCGGCTGACCCATGTCGCGGCCATTGGCGCACATATCATCCTCTATGCGCTGCTGTTCGCTATTGTGATCAGCGGCTATCTGATTTCCACCGCGGACGGTAAACCCATCAGCGTATTTGGCCTGTTTGAGATCCCGGCGACGCTGGCCGATGCGGGCGCCCAGGCCGATCTCGCAGGCTCCCTACATCTGTGGCTGGCATGGAGCGTGGTCATTCTCTCCGTTGTGCACGCCCTGGCCGCCCTGAAACACCATTTTATTGATAAAGACGACACCCTCAAACGTATGCTGGGTAAATCGTCTCCTGACTCTGGAGCATAAGATGAAGAAAAACCTGCTGGCATTAACCTTTGGCGCGCTGCTGTTCACCACCGGTTCCGCCGTGGCCGCTGACTATAAAATTGATAAAGAGGGCCAGCATGCCTTCGTTAACTTCCGTATTCAGCATCTTGGCTACAGCTGGCTCTACGGCACCTTTAAAGACTTCGACGGCACATTTACCTTTGATGAGCAGGATCCTGCTGCGGATAAGGTCAACGTTACCATCAATACCAACAGCGTCGATACTAACCATGCCGAGCGCGATAAACACCTGCGCAGCGCGGACTTCCTTAACGTAGCGAAATTCCCGCAGGCGACCTTCGCCTCGACCGGGGTTAAGAAAGATGGCGACGAGCTGGATATCACCGGGAACCTGACCCTTAATGGCGTCACTAAGCCGGTTACCCTTGAGGCGAAGCTGATTGGTCAGGGTGACGATCCCTGGGGCGGCGTACGCGCTGGCTTTGAAGCGGAAGGTAAAATCAAGCTGAAGGACTTCAATATCAATACCGATCTGGGTCCGGCATCGCAGGAAGTGGATCTGATCATCTCCGTCGAGGGCGTGCGCCAGAAATAGCGCCGCCTCGCGGACACCCTGCCGGGATCGCCCCCGGCAGGGTTGCACTCTTACTCGGGATCCGGAATGCCTAATTTGGTATTCAGGCGACCGCGGGATTTATTGAAGATCTTATTTCCGTTCTCACGTCCCGCCCGACGGCGACGCTGCTCCTCTTCCGGCAGCTCGCGCTCCGTCTGACACAGCTCGCTACAGCAGCCCTTGAACTTCTCCGCGCATGACGGACACTGAATGAACAGCAGATGGCAGCCGTCGTTCAGGCAGTTGGTATGGCTGTCGCAAGGCGTCCCGCACTGATGGCAGTGGGCAATGACATCCTCAGAGATGCGCTCTCCCATCCGCTCGTCAAAAACAAAGTTTTTACCGATGAAGCGCACCGGCAGACCCTGCTCCCGCGCCCGGCGTGCATACTCAATGATGCCGCCTTCGATATGCCAGACCTTATTGAAGCCGTTGTGCTTCATCCACGCGCTGGCCTTCTCACAACGGATGCCGCCGGTGCAGTACATAACGATTTTTTTATCCTTATGCTCCTGCATCATGTCGACCGCCTTCGGCAGCTGCTCGCGGAAGGTATCCGCCGGGATCTCCAGCGCCCGCTCGAAATGCCCCACCTCATACTCATAGTGGTTACGCATATCGATAAAGATCGCATCGGGATCGTCGAGCATGGCGTTGACTTCGGCAGCCTTCAGATACTCACCAACGTTGCTGGCATCAAAGGTAGGATCGTCGATACCGTCCGCTACGATGCGGTCGCGTACTTTCATGCGCAGCACCCAGAACGATTTACCGTCGTCGTCCAGAGCGACGTTCAGGCGCAGGCCGTCCAGCGCCGGATCAAAGGCGTAGAGGCAGGCACGCAGCGCATCGAACTGGCTCTCCGGGACGCTGATCTGGGCGTTGATGCCCTCATGGGCCAGATAGACGCGGCCGAATACGTTCAGGGCGGTTAACGCCTTGTACAGCTCATCACGGGTGGCCTGCGGATCGACAATGGTAAAGTATTGATAGAATGAGACAGTGATGCGCGGCTCGGTTTCAGCGAGCATGCGCGCCTTCAGCTTCTCATTCGAAATGCGGTTGTGTAACACTGGCATGGTGTACGTTTCCTGCAATCGGTGAATGATGAATTAAAATCGGGCAGCATCATAAAGCAAATACTGTTAATTTACATCCCTGGCGTTTACGTTACATTGCACACCGTAACGATCATAAGGAGAACAGGTGTTGGAAAACAGGAAAGAGACAACGCATTTACCGCAATTTTCAGCAGCGTTGCTGCACCCCCGCTACTGGCTGACGTGGTTCGGCATTGGTTTTTTATGGCTTATTGTTCAGCTCCCCTATCCGATTCTCTACCGTCTGGGCTGTGGTTTAGGGCGGCTGGCAATGCGTTTTATGAAACGCCGTGTGCACGTCGCCACGCGCAACCTTGAGCTGTGCTTTCCTGATATGCCCCCTGACGAGCGCCACGCGCTGGTAGTAAAAAACTTTGAGTCTACCGGCATGGGTCTGCTGGAGACCGGCATGGCGTGGTTCTGGTCAAACAAACGCGTCGCTCGCTGGATGGAGGTCATTAACTTTGAGCCTGTTTATGAGCTGCAACGGCAAAAGCGCGGTATCTTACTGATTGGTGTTCACTTTTTGACGCTGGAGCTAGGAGCGCGCATGTTTGGCATGCAGTCGCCGGGCATTGGCGTTTACCGTCCCAACGATAACCCGGTGATTGACTGGCTGCAAACCTGGGGCCGCCTGCGATCCAATAAAACCATGCTCGATCGCAAGGATCTGAAAGGGATGGTGAAGGCGCTGAAGAGCGGTGAAGTTGTCTGGTATGCGCCGGATCACGACTACGGCCCGCGCGCCAGCGTCTTCGTGCCGCTGTTCGCCGTCGATCAGGCCGCCACCACGTCAGGGACCTGGATGCTCTCGCGTCTCTCCGGTGCAGCGCTGGTTCCCTTTGTCCCGCGCCGCAAGCCGGACGGTAAAGGCTACGAGCTGGTGATGCTGGATCCCGAGCTGTCGCCGCCGCTGGACGATGCTGAAACCACCGCCGCCTGGATGAACAAGATTGTCGAGAAGTGCATTCTCATGGCGCCTGAGCAGTACATGTGGCTCCACCGCCGCTTCAAAACCCGCCCCGAAGGCGTGCCCTCCCGCTATTGATTATTGCGTTGCGTAACGCCGGATGGTGGCTAACGCCCTATCCGGCCTACGGATCACCGCGCCTGCCTGTGAATTATTTTCCGCAATCATCCTTGTAAAATCTCAGATTCAACTATTCTTTCCCTGAACAACATGTCAATTTCACAGGGAGAAACCAATGACCATGTACGCCACGCTGGAAGAAGCCATTGATGCTGCTCGTGAAGAGTTTTTGGCCAATAGTCCGGAGCTGGACGAAGAGAGCGCCAATATTCAGCAGTTTAATATGCAGAAGTATGTGCTACAGGATGGCGAGATCATGTGGCAGGTGGAATTTTTTGCCGATGAGGGCGAGGACGGGGAGTGTCTGCCTTTGCTGACCGGCGAAGCCGCGCAGAGCGTTTTCGACGGTGACTTTGATGAGATCGAGCTGCGTCAGGAGTGGCTGGAGGAGAATACTCTCCACGAGTGGGATGAAGGTGAATATCAGCTTCAGCCGCCGCTGGATACCGAAGAGGGTCGTACCGCAGCGGACGAGTGGGACGAGCGTTAATTACTCGTAGGGGCCGTGATGCGCATCAATAGGCAGCAGAAGCGTATCAAAGACCAGCGAGAACGGGAGATCCAGCACGGTGAGGTAGCGCCACTTTGAGTCGCGCACGTCCCACTGTACGCCGGGGTAGTACTGGTTTCCATGACCCTGCCCCGCAATAGTACGACTGATAATGCTGCCGCACCCGCTAAGCAGCATCGCCATTATCACCACAGTGATTACTCGCATACTTCTCCTCATAAAAAAATACCGGCTGCGAGGCCGGTATTGATTTGCCGGGTGGCGCTACGCTTACCCGGCCTACTTACTCTGTAGGCCCGTGCAAGCGCAGCGCCGCCGGGCTTAGTTACGCTTCAGCGCGTCGTATTCGCTAATCCATGAGGAGTAGCGCTCCGGCGAAGACCAAACCCGATAGTGCAAACGTGACATTGTCACCGGATCGCTGAGCAGTACCAGACGGCGGTCGCGGGTAAGCTTGTCCGGCGTCTCGTTCAGCGCCTGTTCAACATGGCGATCGCGGGCAATCTCCAGCACCTGACTTGCCCGGTGGCGTGCCGTCGCCATTGCCGTGGCCAGGGCGTTATACGACGGGTTAAATACCGCGTGCATAAAGCCATTTTCCAGCGACCGCGCACGGTTCAGCGTCAGGTACCTGTCGGTATCCACCAGCACCTGCGGCGGGGAGTACTCTTCCGGGATCAGGAACAGCTTCCAGCGTTTGGTGCGCAGGCCTACCGTCGCCCGGCTCGAAATCACCGACACGAACGGCGAGAGGATCAGCGAGACCACGATCGGTGCCAGCCAGAACAGGAAGCGCAGATCCAGCCATGCCATACCGATTGCCCAGACCAGGCCGAGCAGCATCTGCGAGCCGTGGCGCATAAACGCCTCGCCCCACGGGGTAGAGTCATCGTCACGCTGTGGCGAGTTCCAGACCACTTCCCAACCGAGGAAGGCGCTGACCACGAATACCGTATGGAACAGCATACGCACCGGGGCCAGCAGCACGGAGAAGAGCACCTCCAGCAGCAGCGACGCCGTTACGCGCAGGAATCCGCCGTACTCCTTGGTCCCTTTACACCAGATCAGGATGATGCTCAGCAGCTTCGGCAGGAACAGCAGCACCATCGTCGAGGCAAAAAGCGCGATCGCCAGTTCCGGGCGCCACTGCGGCCAGACCGGGAACAGCTGGCGCGGCTGCAGGAAGTACTGCGGTTCGGTCAGGGCGTGAACCACCTGCAGCGCCGTAGAGAGCGCGAGGAACATAAACCACAGCGGCGCAGAGAGGTAGGACATGACCCCGGTCAGGAACACGGCGCGGTGCACCGGGTGCATCCCTTTCACCAGGAACAAGCGGAAGTTCATCAGGTTACCGTGACACCAGCGGCGGTCGCGTTTCAGCTCATCCAGCAGGTTCGGCGGCAGCTCCTCGTAAGAGCCCGGCAGATCGTAGGCGATCCACACCCCCCAACCGGCACGGCGCATCAGGGCCGCTTCCACGAAGTCGTGGGAGAGGATAGAGCCAGCAAATGAGCCTTCGCCCGGCAGCGGCGCCAGCGCACAGTGCTCGATAAACGGCTGCACACGGATAATGGCGTTATGCCCCCAGTAGTGCGACTCCCCAAGCTGCCAGAAGTGCAGACCGGCGGTAAACAGCGGCCCGTAAACGCGGGTAGCAAACTGCTGGCAACGTGCGTAAAGGGTATCCATACCGGACGCGCGCGGCGAAGACTGGATAATACCCGCGTTCGGGTTAGCCTCCATCAGACGTACCAGGCCGCACAGGCAGTCGCCGGTCATCACGGAGTCCGCGTCCAGCACCACCATGTAGCTATACTGGCTGCCCCAGCGGCGGCAGAAGTCATCGATGTTACCGCTTTTACGCTTCACGCGGCGGCGGCGGCGGCGATAGAAGATCTGCCCTTCGCCCTGCACCTCGGCAATCAGCTCCATCCATGCCTTTTGCTCTGCTACGCAGATATCGGGATTGTAGCTATCGCTAAGGATATAGACGTCGAAATGCTCGGCATTGCCCGTCGCCTTTACCGACTCCCAGGTCGCACGCAGGCCGGCGAACACGCGGTCAACATCCTCGTTACAGATCGGCATGATCAGCGCGGTTCGGTGCTGCGGGTTGAGCGGCTCATCCCCCACCGTTGAGGCTGAAATACTGTATTTATCACGCCCGATCAGTAGCTGGAGGAAGCCCATCAGCGCCGTCCAGAACCCGGCCGATACCCAGCAGAAGAGTACAGCAAAAAGGATCAGGATCCCGGTTTGCAGTACATAGGGCAGAAGCTGCATAAAGGAGACAAGCAGATCCTGGCCCATCATATCTTCTGGAGCAATGAGCGCCCAGCCCTGATAGGGGAGAATGGTTTTCATATACCAGGTCGCCACGACCGTCTGGGCGATGGTCAGCAGCAGCAGAATGTAACGGCGGATAGAGCCCACCGTACGCCACTTCTGCTCGCTGGCCTGCTGCTCTTTCGTCAGACGCGACAGATAGCGCGGCGGCACGTCGCGACCACGAAGACGATCCCAGAAGCGGCCAATCGGGTTGGTACGCCACGGATCGGGGAACATGGAGGAGCGTTTCGCCTCGGGCATCGCCTTCAGCTGGGTACGTCCCTCATCGTCCTTAATTAGCTGGCCTTCCGCCAGCGAATCCGGCCAGGTGTGTTCAAGGCGCGCCTGCACTGAACCTAGCGGGCTGTCATCGTCCCGCTCATAGCGGCGATGCTCAGCATCCAGCGCTTCGTGCACGGCGCGCAGATCCGTTGTCGGCAGCGCCGCTTTCCCGTCAGTGGAAAGCGACAGCGCGTCGATATACTCAGTTGTCTTATTCATTGGCAGGTAGCTGGTAGCTCCAGGTTTCACTCAGCGGCTGCTCGGCATTCACCAGCGCAGCACGCATATCGGTCGTCTTTTTCTGGTCTTTAACCTTAACGCGCAAGGTTAAACGCCATCCCTGAGTGACCGGGTTATAGCGCACATCATTTCCAACGATTTCGCCATTATCACCGATGCTAACCTGGGCAGTGACCGGGGTGTCCTGCGGCAGTTTTTTCATCTCGTCACCGGTGAAGTCGACGATAAACGCCAGCGTGCCGTCCGGCTGGCGGATCAGGTTGGACTGTTTAACATCGCCGGTTGAGCGGCGCGTCTGCATAACCCAGGCGTTATCCGGCGCATGCAGCTTATCTTCGTCGCGGCTAAAGGTGATGGTGTACTTGAAGTTCATCTCTTTACCGGCTTCCGGCAGCTGATCCGGCGTCCAGTAGGCAACGATGTTGTCGTTAGTCTCGTCGTTAGTCGGGATCTCGACCAGTTCAATTTTACCTTTACCCCACTCCCCTTTTGGCGTGACCCAGGCGCTCGGACGCAGATCGTAGCGATCGTCGAGGTCTTCAAAGCGGCTAAACTCGCGGCCACGTTGCAGCAGGCCAAAGCCCTGCGGGTTCTCCATCGCATAGCTGCTGACGGCCAGGTGTTTCGGATTGTTCAGCGGACGCCAGATCCACTCTCCGTTGCCGGCATGAATAGAGAGTCCGTTAGAGTCATGCAGCTCCGGACGGAAGTTGGTTGCCGGAGAGGGCTGATTAGGGCCAAACAGGAACATACTGGTCAGCGGCGCTACGCCCAGCTTGCCCACTTTGTCGCGCAGGTAGACTTTGGACTGCACGTCCACCACGGTGTCACGACCCGGAATGACCACAAACCGGTAGGCTCCGGTCGCGCGCGGCGAATCCAGCAGCGCATAGATGGTCAGACGTTTGTCGGTTGGTTTCGGACGTTCAACCCAGAATTCGCGGAAGTGTGGGAACTCTTCGCCAGACGGCAGCGCGGTATCAATGGCTAAGCCACGGGCGGAGAGGCCGTACACCTGTCCGGCACCAATCACGCGGAAATAGCTCGCTCCCAGCATGCTGACAATTTCATCGTTCTTGTCTTTGCTGTTGATGGGATAGAGAACTTTAAAGCCAGCGAAACCTAAATCTTTGACCGTGTCTTTGTCATGCTGGACATTGCCAAAGTTAAAATAGTCCGGGCTGTACTTGATCTTATGCACCGCTGTCGACGTCACTTCATTGACGGTCACCGGCAGGTCGAAGTACATACCCTGATGATAGAATTCAAGCTTGAATGGGGTCTTAACGTTGTTCCAGTACGCTTTATCGTGATTGAACTGAATCTGCTGATAGTCCGCGTATTTCATATCGCGGAAGACAGAGGGCAGGTTGCTTTTTGGGGCTTCATAGCCTTTTGCGGCTAATGACTGCGCCTGTTTTGCTACGTCATCGATGTTAAAGGCCCAACCCGATGAGGAGTACAGGGTTAACAGCACCGCTGCGCCTAACCAACGCATTTTCATCACTTGTAGATTATGTTTCATAGTAACTAAGCACTTCCCCCTTTGTGTGCTTAAATCGATCCGATCTATTTTAATGGTATTTCAGGCAATCCGACAACCTAATCCCCGCTTTGTTCAGCCGCTGGCTCAGTAGATAAGCAAATAAAAGCAATACCTTGCCAATTGCGCGTTTATCCTGGAGACAGGCCGCCACGCTTAGTGTAGGGTTGCCAACGAATGTAATCATAACTGGCCTTAGGGATAAGACGATAAGTCTGATATTGCACGGAGTGATATGCGTAAAATACCCGTACAGCGCGAGTACTTTCTGGACTCCATTCGCGCATGGCTAATGCTGTTAGGCATCCCTTTTCATATCTCCCTTATCTACTCAAGCCACGTCTGGCATGTGAACAGCGCGACGCCTTCGTGGTGGCTGACCCTGTTTAATGACTTTATCCACGCCTTTCGGATGCAGGTTTTCTTTGTTATCTCAGGCTATTTCTCTTATATGCTCTATCTGCGCTACCCCATAAAGCGCTGGTGGAAAGTGCGCGTTGAACGCGTGGGCATTCCCATGTTGACCGCTATCCCGCTGTTAACGCTGCCGCAGTTTCTCATGTTGCAACACGTTAAAGGCAAGGGCGAGAGCTGGCATACCCTCTCCCTGTACGACAAGTATAATACCTTAGTGTGGGATCTGGTTTCCCACCTCTGGTTTTTACTGGTGCTGGTGGTGCTGACCACGCTTGGGCTGGTGCTGTTTCGTAAGCTTAAGCAGGCGTTTGCGGCTAATCCGGACGCGCTGCTAAGCCACCTTACCCTGCCAAAGCTGACGCTGCTGTTCCTGCTGCTTGGCGTACTGTATGGCGCGCTTCGCCGCACGCTGCTGGTTCTCTATCCCCCTATTCTCAGCGACGGCCTGTTTAACTTTGCCGTTATGCAGACATTATTCTACCTGCCGTTTTTTGTGCTGGGGGCGCTGACCTTTATTACGCCTCGGCTCAAAGCGCTCTTTACCACGCCGTCATGGGGCTGCACTCTGGGCGCGGCGCTGGCTTTCGTGGCCTATCTGCTTAACCAGCGCTACGGCAGCGGCGATGCATGGATGTACGAGACTGAAAGCGTCATTACGATGGTGATGGGGCTGTGGATGGTAAACGTGGTCTTCTCACTGGGATATCGCCTGCTCAACTTCCAGTCGGCCCGTGTGACTTACTTCGTCAATGCATCACTGTTTATCTATCTGGTGCACCACCCGCTGACGCTGCTCTTTGGCGCATGGATCACGCCGCATATTCACTCCAATACGCTGGGCTTTATCTGCGGTCTGATCTTTGTAGTGGGCTGTGCGATTGCGCTCTATGAAGTGCATTTGCGTATTCCGCTGCTGCGTTTTCTCTTCTCCGGCAAGCCAGAGGCGAATAAAGCGCAGCCAAAAGAGGTGCGAAACTAAATTAGAGGAGCCACTCTACCGGCAGCCGGGAGGCTAATCGCACCAGCATCCGCTGCCAGAAGCGCGTTTTCGGCTCCTTCTTTAATACCTGCTCTTGACCGTCATGGGTGTCGATCCAGTTGATTCGCCCCCAGCGGTCAAGACGCAGCTCCCATGCCGCATCGCGCTGGCTCTGCTGAAAACGTTTATGGATCACCTTCGCCAGCGGCTCGCTTTCAATCACAAAACCCATCTCGGTGTTGAGCATAGCCGAGCGGGGATCGAAGTTAAACGAGCCGATAAATACCTTTCGACCATCAATGCTAAAGGTTTTAGCGTGCAGGCTGGAGCCAGAGTTACCCGTCAAGCCGCGATCGTGAATATGTCGGCCACCTTCCCGTGTGGGTTTTAGCTCATACAGGGCCACGCCGTGGCGCAGCAGCTTTTTACGCCAGCGCGCATAGCCAGCGTGCACCACAGCCACATCGTTCGCGGCCAGCGAGTTGGTCAGGATGGCAATTTTCACCCCCTTGCGTACCATCTGCAGCAGCTGCGCGACCCCGGCGCGGGTCGGGACAAAATAGGCGGAGATAATATCGATCTGCTCCTGCGGCATCCCCATTACCTTCACCAGACGCTGCGGCAGCAGAGTATGCTCACGCGCCCTGCCCTGCCCCTTGCGCGGATCGTCGCTTAACAGGCGAGTTTTGGCCCACAGCATAGGCAGCGTTCCCGCCTCTAGCCGGGTGGAAAACTGGGTGGTTTCAAGCTTGGAGAGGTAGCGCCGCGCCGTCTCATCGTTATACCAGGACTCGGGAACCTGAATCTGGCCGTCGATATCGTCATCTTCAATATCGAGTACCTTTTGCAACGTAGAGACCGACTGGCAGTTCCAGTAACGTTCAAAATCAGCCACCACATCGCTCACTACCGGGCCAATCGCCAGCACGTCAAGATCGGAGAAAAGCGGCTGCTCCCCGGCGCCAAAATAGGCATCGCCGATATTTCTGCCGCCAACGATGGTCACCTCTCCGTCCGCAGTGAAGCTTTTATTGTGCATCCGCCGGTTCAGGCGAGCAAAGTCGGTAAGGTAACCCAGCGATCGGAATAGGCGAAACGAAAAGGGATTAAACAGACGGACATCGATGTTGGCATGGGCATTTAGCTTGCGCAGGATCCCATCCAGCCCTTGGGTATTGTTGTCGTCAAGCAGCAGGCGGATCGTCACGCCGCGCCGGGCCGCCTTAAGCAGCTGGGACAGCAGCAGCCGTCCGGACATATCGTCTTCCCAGATATAGTACTGAATATCCAGGGTACGCTCGGCCATCTCAATCAGCCGATAGCGAGCGGCAAAGGCATCAAGACTGTCATCCAGCGCCAGGATGCCGCACGCATCGGGATGGGCCGCACGGGCGGGGGCGATAGCGCGCCCCAGCCGCGTACTATGCGTCTGGTTCGTCACCCTGCTGGGTAAGGAGTCGTTGATAAAGCCGGGCATTTTCATCGTCATAACAGACAAAGTATACCTGACCAATTGAAGGATGCCGGGTTAGATAATCCGAAACCGTAGCGACAGCGATCTCCGCCGCGGCAGGTTTAGGAAAACCATATATGCCGGTGCTGATGGCGGGAAACGCCACCGAGTGATAACCGTTGGCTTCGGCCAGCTTCAGACTATTACGGTAGGCATCTTCCAGTAGCCGCTGCTCATGGTCCTCGCCGCCGCGCCAGATAGGCCCAACGGTGTGGATCACTGCCTTCGCGGGTAGTGCCCCGGCAAGGGTAATGACAGCATGGCCTGGTGGACACTCCCCCTGCTGCTCCCGCACGGCTTTACAGGCGGCCAGCAGCGCTGGCCCGGCGGCACGGTGGATAGCGCCATCAACGCCGCCCCCGCCCATTAAGGAGGGATTAGCCGCATTGACAATGACATCGACCTGTAAGGTCGTGATGTCACCCTGAATAACCTCCATACGCGATTGCATATTTGCCTCTCTTATCTCATCGCTTTCAACTAAGTGTATAGCAGGGTGTGGCAGGCGGGAGAAATTACACAGCGCTCGGTCAGGCACTATAGCGATACAGCAGATTGATTTTACACCAGATATTGCTGCGTTATTGTTCAGCTGGCCACTGCTGCACGAGATGCAGGGCATCTCCGTCAGTCACGGTAACCACCACTTTGACCGTGTCTTTTGGTGAGATATTCATGCTCAGGCGAGCAAGTTTGGTTGGCTGGTTGGCTTGCAGGCTCAGCGTCTTTCGCTGCTGCGTATTGCTCTGCCCGCTTACGCCCGCATGGACGGTAAGGATCTGGATCTGACATACACAGGGCTGGTTTACAACGACCTGGGGGGTAATCGTATAGATATCCTGCTGCCGTTCGGTCAGGAAAGTGATCTGGCTGGCCATGACGGCAACTAAGAGGAAGGGGTGCATAGCGACCTCCTGATAAAAAAACAGGGCCGAAGCCCTGTTTTTTCGTACCAGATAGAATTAGTACTGGTTAGCCGTTGCGTTGTTGCCGTAGCCAACCTGACGTACTTCTACGTAAGACTGAGACGCAGTCTGGTTAACCAGCGCGCCGTTAGCGGTACCGTACTGACGTACGTCGATATCAGAGTGGCGGCTGTTCCACTGGTCGATAGTGGCGTTGTTACGAGAACCGTTCTGTGACAGGGTAATTGAGCTGTCGTCAGAACCCTGGCCAACGTCTGCGGCGTTACGTGAGCCATGTTGAGTCACGGTCAGATCGGAGTCACGAGCATCGGTCTGCAGAGCCAGCGCGGAGTTGTTGCTACCGTACTGGAAAATGCTTAATTCAGAGTTCGGGCCGCCGTAGCTGCCGCCACCATATTGACCAACGGAACCTGCGAAAGCGCTGCCTGAAATAACGATCGCTGCCAATGCTGCCACTTTAATGAATTTCATGGTTAACTCCCATCGGATTGATTTATTTGATTCACAATGGATTTAGCGTTGAATAACGCGAATAGCCATTTGTGATTGCCTCTGCACTACAACTGCCGTTTTTTGCGTACCATACTGAGTAATATTCGCTTTGTTACCCGAACCTTTCTGAATAATCATTGCGGTATTACCGTATGAACCTTGCGTTATACTCGCGTCATTAGCACTGCCTGACTGATCGATATAAGCAAAGTTATAGGCTCCTGCCTGATCAATCTTTGCCCGGTTACTCGCCCCTTCCTGAGAGATAACCGCGTGCATTTTAGATCCGTCCTGACGTAGCTGGGCGCTATTATTGGTTCCATCCTGGCCAATTATCGCAGCCTGATTGTAAGACGTTTTACTCAATTCATTTACCGCGAAGTTATATTCTGACACAGCCAGATCATAACTTGACGCGGCGGCTATCCCAGGCGCACCCAGCATTGTTAACACCATAATCAACGTTCTGTTTTTCATGTTGTCACCTGGACCTGGTTTATTCTCATTGGTGAATATTGTGCCCCGCTGTAATTAACGTATTTTTACATCCGTTAACGCTGCGTTACGGAAAACAGTATGTGACGGTAAATATTAATAATATCTCACCCACCAGTGGTATTTTTATCTTTATGTTCACCTTAAAGTGCTAACAGTCTAATAAAAGGACGGATGATGTATAAAATAAATTCTGCCACGTATGTTTGGTACAGGTTTGGGCGTTATAACAACCGGCACTGAGTTATGCCCCGCTAGCAGCCTTTGAGAGGTAGGCGTAAAAATTTTGTGGCTTTGCGATCATCAAAGCAAATTTTTCTATCCCCTTCTCTGTTTTGATAACCCGCGCCCATAAATTATCATCGTGTAAAAAAAACTGTCATTCTAGAAAAGAAGATATATACGCTTAAAAATCATTAACTTAAAATAATTTGTATGATTTTTAAATGTGATGCAAAAGTATTAGTTTGTACAACTTTTCCGTACAAATTAAACATTCAAAAACTCACAAAATAACATTTTAAAATTTATTTTTACATTTTGTTACATGTTTAACACTTGATTTAAGATTGGTAATAGCTAGATTGAAATCAGCAGTATGTTTGAGTTTTTGTTAAATTTTGCCCATAGGGCTCACTCTTATTGATTACACACAGCAGTGCAACATCTGTCAGTACTTCTGGATACCCAGTAAAACCTGGGGAAAAAGACAGGTGTACCAACAAGCGGGGTTTATTATGTTTAATGAAGTCCAGAGTTTTCAAAGTCAGTCTATTCTGTTGATTACTAAACCTTCCTTACAGGCTGCTGCATTACTGCAGCATCTGAAGCAGTCCCTCTCTCTTTCTGGGAAAGTGCATAATATTCAACGTTCTCTGGATGATATATCGCCCGGAAGCGTGATTCTGTTCGACATGATGGAGGCGGATAAAAAGCTGATCCATTACTGGCAGGACAATTTAGGCAGGAAAAACAACGCAGTTAAGCTGTTATTGCTAAATACGCCAGACGAATACCCGTTCCGTGACATAGAGAGCTGGCCGCACATCAACGGCGTTTTCTATGTGACGGAAGATCAGTCCCGGGTGGTTGATGGCCTGCTTAGCGTGCAGCGCGGCGAGTGCTACTTCTCCCAGAAGCTGGCCAGCTATCTCATTACCCACTCCGGCAACTACCGCTACAACAGCTCCGAAGCCGCGCTGCTCACGCACCGGGAGAAGGAGATCCTTAATAAGCTGCGAATCGGTGCATCGAATAATGAGATTGCCCGCTCGCTGTTTATTAGCGAAAACACGGTTAAAACCCATCTCTACAATCTTTTCAAGAAGATATCAGTAAAAAACCGTACGCAGGCTGTCTCCTGGGCTAACGATAACCTCAGGCGATAACGCCATGAAACGGTTCGTTGCATGGTTTGCAGCCGCAGGTCTTCTGCTGGCTGCCGGGAACCTGCGCGCTGTCGAGGTGGAAGTTCCCGGATTATTGACCGATCGTACGGTCTCTTCTGTTGGACACGATTTTTATCGTGCTTTTAGTGATAAATGGGAAAGCAGTTATACAGGGAACCTGAGTATCAATGAACGTCCCAGCGCGCGATGGGGAAGCTGGATCACTATTACGGTCAATCAGGACGTAGTGTTTCAAACGTTTTTATTTCCCACAAAACGCGACTTTGACAGCAACGTCAATACTGCGGTAGCGCAAACCCAGGAAGCACTGGATCGCCGGCAGATCGATCAAGCTCTGCTTGGCACTGGCGATCTGGCGCGAGATGAATTCTAAAACACGATAAATTTTTTTCGGAGGCTCACATGCGTATTGCCTGTGCCATAGTCACGCTTTTGCTTGTCTCGCCGTCAATATGGGCTGGAAATATGACATTTCAGTTTCGTAACCCTAATTTTGGAGGCAACCCCAATAACGGCGCATTTTTATTAAATAGCGCCCAGGCGCAAAACTCCTACAAGGACCCGGACTACAACGATAATTATGGAATAGAGACCCCCTCTGCGCTGGATAACTTTACCCAGGCAATTCAGTCGCAGGTGCTGGGAGGATTACTAACCAATATTAATACTGGCAAGCCGGGAAGAATGATCACCAGTGATTTTATTGTTGATATCGCTAATAACGACGGGCAACTTCAGCTCAACGTGACAGATCGAAAAACCGGAAAAACATCCACTATAGAGGTGTCGGGTTTACAGAGTGGTTCAACCGACTTTTAAAGCACAGCTACCGTTTTTACAGGAATAATAATTATGCAGCGCTTACTCACCATACTGGCTGTCTGTTTACTCAGCGGATGCTTAACGGCTCCACCGAAAGAAGCAGCGAAACCAACATTAATGCCTCGGGCCCAGAGTTATCAAGATTTAACCCATCTGCCGATGCCAACCGGTAAGATATTTGTCTCTGTTTATAATATTCAGGATGAAACCGGACAGTTTAAAGCCTATCCGGCCAGTAACTTCTCAACCGCTGTTCCGCAGAGCGCCACGTCTATGCTGGTCACGGCGCTGAAGGATTCGCGCTGGTTTATTCCGCTTGAGCGTCAGGGGCTACAGAACCTGCTTAACGAGCGGAAGATCATTCGTGCAGCCCAGGAAAATGGCACGGTGGCGGTCAATAACCGATTCCCGCTCCAGTCACTGACCGCGGCTAACGTGATGGTCGAGGGTTCGATTATCGGCTACGAGAGCAACGTGAAATCCGGTGGGGTGGGTGCGCGTTACTTTGGCATCGGGGCCGATACCCAGTACCAGCTTGACCAGGTCGCGGTTAACCTGCGCGTGGTCAACGTGAGTACCGGGGAGATCCTGTCGTCGGTCAACACCAGTAAGACCATCCTCTCCTATGAGGTGCAGGCCGGGGTGTTCCGCTTCATTGACTACCAGCGCCTGTTGGAAGGTGAAGTCGGCTTTACCGCCAACGAACCTGTCATGCTGTGTCTGATGTCAGCGATTGAAACCGGGGTGATCTATCTGATCAACGATGGCATCGATCGTGGACTGTGGGATCTGCAAAACAAGGCAGAGAGCGAAGATCCAATTCTGGTGAAATACCGCCATATGGCGACGCCGCCGGAGTCGTAATTATTTCTGCACACTATGAAAGCGTGGCGGACTACTCCGCCGCGCTTTTTTTTGCGCTGGGATTAACCGTCCTGTCGCGCCATGCTGCCAGCCACAGACCGCTATTTTTCATCGCGTAGCCAAACAGTAAGCCAACGGCCAGCGACGGGACGACAATCCGCCAGTCACCCTGCCCGGCAAAGGTGGCACAGGCGCCAATAAAGGTACCCGGTACAAAGGAGAGCAGCAGGTTTTTCGCCTGGATACACATCAGGAAGGCTACGATGCCGGTGAGCAGATAGCTGACGATGCTCAGATGCGGGCTTAACGCACTGCCGTAGATAATCACCTCGGCCCAGACCACGCCGCTCATTACCGTAAAGGCGGAGATCAGTAGGCCTTTTACCCCACCCTGCGGACAGGCAAAATAGGCCGTACAGCCAAGAAAGCCAGCCCAGCTCAGCAGGCCCAGTGAGACGGCAACCCAGCCCCAGAGGCCGGAGAGAATGCCCGTCGTTAATGCGATAGAAAAGAGTATGTTCATGGCGCGCATCTTAGCAGAAGCGCGCCATTGAAATGAGATCGCCCGCACGTTATTTGCAAGCTAACGAAACGAGTTACATTTTATTTGTGATTTATATCACATCACTCTGCGGATTCTTCTTCGAGTTCATCCCACATGGCGGCGATGGCATCCCGGGTGAGCGATGCCATTGTTCGCCAGAAGGGCGTAACAGCGTGGGCTTCCACTTTGCCAAGGAAAGTTCCGCACCACGGCAGGAGGTAATCTGCAAACAGCGTCTCCAGCGCCTCACTCTCATCCGCTGCCGCATTATCCTCCAGCCAGGAGGCGGCCAGCAGCAGAGTACCAAAGTGATCGGCTGGCGCATCGGTCAGCGGCATGCCGCGAGTCGTTAAAAACGCCCGCACCTCTGCCTCGCTTGCGCCTTCCTGCCACGCGCTGCGATATGGCGCGACGCTGCACGTTTCGCCGACAAACAGGGCCTGGTAGTCCGTCACCAGGGCCGGATCGTCAACGCTCTTTTGCAGGCGGGCCAGCAGTTCATCCTGCTCCAGCGGCCAGTTTGCCGCCAGCTTGCCCTCGCGGATCAGCGCATAGAGCGGGACCAAAACCGGATCCTCAGGCTGGCGATAGTAGAGTGAGCCAAGCACGCGGCAGAGGATTGAAAACTCGTTCATTTTAGGTTCCGTGATAAAAATTAAAGTTCAGCAAACTCATCAATCGGCGGCATCCCGCGCGATTCAAGGAAGTTTAACAGGCGGCGCGGCGAGACGTTCAAGATTCGATCTTCCGGAAAATCGACGTCATCCAGCACTTTGCGGCATTCGCTAAAATCACCCAGCGAAAAAGCGGTGTGCGAGTCGGATCCCAGCGCCACCCAGCCTCCCGCATCACGCACGGCAGCGGCAATAGCGCGGCAGTTCGCCTCGCTCCCCTTACGCGAATGAATGAAAGAGGAGTTGTTGATCTCCAGCGCGACATCATACTTTGCTGCCGCGGCGGCAATCGCCGATATATCAACAGGGTACTTTGGGTTGCCCGGATGACTGATGATATGCACATTGCCGCTGGCCATTGTCGCAATCATCGCCTCGGTGTGAGTGTCCCGATCCTGCGGGGCAAAGACAGGCTCATGGAAACCGGCAATGATCAGATCCAGCGAGGTCAGCATCGGCCCGGTGCAGTCAATCTCACCGGCGATATTTTTGATGTTGGCCTCAATACCGCGCAGGATCCCTACCCCATCCACCAGCCGCGGCCAGATACGCATATTCACAAAGTGCCAGTAGTGCGGGGCATCGGCCATATCGGGGCCGTGATCGGTGATAGCGAACAGCTTGAGGCCTTTGCTTTTCGCTATCGCAATATAGTCATGGAGGGTGCTGTAGGCGTGGGTGCTGGCGACGGTATGCATGTGCAGGTCAACGGGGTACATGACGCTCTCCTCTATTAATAATGCTCAAGGATAACAGGAATTATTACCCTTTTTAATGAAAACCCGGCCCTAGTAGCCGCGCGCTCGGTCAACCTGCCCGCTTACCGGCTCGCCCTGCTCCAGCTTTGTAATGGTGTGGGCAATATAGTCGATCGCTTCATTGGGGCGCGTTACGGCAGCGATATGCGGCGTCATCGCAATGCGTGGATGCGCCCACAGCGGGCTGCTGGCTGGCAGCGGCTCTTTACTAAAGACATCAAGCATAGCGCCTTTCAGTTTACCGCTATCGAGAGCCTCGAGAAGATCGTCCTCAACGACATGTACGCCGCGCGCCAGGTTGAGCAGATACCCGTTGTCCGCCAGCTGGTTCAGCAGCGGTAAGTTAATAATGCCTCGGGTCTCTGGGGTATTAGGCAGGAGGTTAATCAACACGCGGGTTCCTTTCAGGAAATCGCCCAGTTCGTTTTCACCCGCAAAGCTTTTCACGCCGGGCCATGATTTGCGGCTACGGCTCCAGCAGCGCAGCGGGAAGCCCCATGCCTGCAGGCTTTCAGCCACTTTCGACCCCAGCACGCCTGCGCCGAGGATGCCGATGGTGAACTCTTCGCGCTGATACTCTGCCAGCTCCTGCCAGCGGGCCTGCTGCTTCTGGGCCTGATAATCGTCAAAGCGGCGGAACCAGTGTAATACCTGACTGACGGCGTACTCCTGCATCTGTAACGCCATGCCGGTATCTTCCAGGCGGAACAGCGGGATAGATTCAGGCAGCATCGTCGGGTGGGCGTTAAGCTGGCTCAGAATGGAGTCAACGCCTGCCCCGAGGGCAAACACCGCTTTCAGGCTGCGACCCTGAAGCATTTCAACCGGGGGATGCCAGACCAGGGCGTAGTCGGCGGGTTCATTATCACCCGGCTTCCATTCACGGACCCGGGCCTGCGAAAGTGCCTGAGAGAGTTTATTCAGCCAAAATTGCGTATCGAAGGATGGGTGATAGAAGATGATATCCATACTGGCTCCAAATGCATTCATGCGGTGGTTTAGTCGAATTGTTATCTATTGATGAGGATAACAAATTTGTTCTGCGCTAAGGGGAGAAAGGTGAGTGATGATAAAAAAAACAGTTCCTGGGCAATTAGGAAGCACGTTGCTTGAAGTTTGGCTAAACGCGCTAAATTATTGAAAAAGAGGATTGACGGTGGAGGCGGATTTCCCTACATTAGCGCCGTCCCAGCGATGCTGGGAAGACAATATGGTGAGGTGTCCGAGTGGCTGAAGGAGCACGCCTGGAAAGTGTGTATACGGCAACGTATCGGGGGTTCGAATCCCCCCCTCACCGCCATATTTAAGATGAGAGCCTGTACGCAAGTACGGGCTTTTTTCTTTTATATTCTCGCAAGGGGGGGATGAGAATCCCCGACCGGGGTTCGACAACGGGCGCCAGCCCGTTGGACAGACCGGGAGCGCAGCGAGCGGGCTGCCCGAAGGGCGAGCGAAGCGAGTCAATCCCCCCCTCACCGCCATATTTAAGATGAGAGCCTGTACGCAAGTACGGGCTTTTTTCTTTTATATTCTCGCAAGGGGGGGATGAGAATCCCCGACCGGGGTTCGACAACGGGCGCCAGCCCGTTGGACAGACCGGGAGCGCAGCGAGCGGGCTGCCCGAAGGGCGAGCGAAGCGAGTCAATCCCCCCCTCACCGCCATATTTAAGATGAGAGCCTGTACGCAAGTACGGGCTTTTTTCACATTTAACATCTGCCCTCACCCCTTCTCAGCGGCATGATGGTAAATAGATTCCTTGCGTAACGTTCGCGACAGCACCGAGGCCACCACGCAGGCGACCAACAGTCCTGGCAGGAGCGTATACTGCCCGGTCATTTCGCAGATCATTAGCGTTGACATGATAGGCGCATGGGTTGTTGCCGCCAGGAGTGTCGCCATTCCCGTTAATCCCATCAGTATTGCGATCGTCTGTAAATCCGCCAACCAGAGCCCACAGAGGTGGGCGAATAACATACCGATGGCCATACCGACAAACAGCGTTGGCGTAAAAACGCCACCCGGCGCCCCGGAACCGCTGCTGGCAAGGACGGCGGTTAACTTGCACAGGAAAACCAGGGCTATGGTCGCAAATACCGGCGGCGACAGCAGATATCCTTGCACCACGCTATAGCCATTGCCCCAAACGGCAGGAGTCAGCAGCGATAGCAGGCCGACAATGCCGCCCCCGAGCGCCAGTTGCCAGGGTGGAGAGAGCCTAAGACGTAAAAATAGCTGATGGCTACTCTCCATTAACCAGATAAAGAGCGGGCCGCATACGCCAGCGATCAGGCCGATTACCAGCATTAGCGAGTAGTCCAATGCATGGATTTGCCGGGCAAGATGTACCGTATAAAGGGGTGCTGGGCCATCACTCAGTAAATTGGTCGTGAGCAAGGCGAGTACAGCGGCAACAACCACAGGCCCTAAAGAAGCCAACATGAGAGTGCCAAAGAGAATTTCAGCGATAAACATACTGCCTGCCAGCGGAGCGTGGTATGCGCTAGCCATCCCTGCCGCCGCTCCACAGGCTACCCACAGTTTCCATTCGTTTTTGGGGGTGAATCGCTGCGCAAAAAACGATGCTGCTAGCGCCGCTAACAAAATCATCGCTCCCTCCCGGCCAATGGCGCTGCCGGTCACGACGACCAGCAGCGACGCCAGTGATTTCACAAGGCTTGACGCGTAGTCGAACTGGCCGTCGCCTGTTTCTAGCGCCTCCATATAGTCCGTTGGCGCGTGAGGACGCTGTCGGGTATAGCGCTGCCATGCCCATAGCAAGGTACCGGCCGCCACGCCTCCCAAAGCGGGGGTCAGCAATCGACGCCACCACGGAAGCGTACTGGCGGCATTAACCAGGCTACCGCTGTTATTACTAAGGAAAATCGACTCCAGCAGCATCATGGCATGGCGAAACAGGGCAACGGCCAGTGCGGCAACGATGCCGATCAGCATAGCGAGAAGCAATCGGCGGAACATGGCCTGTACGTCAGGATAGGTATGAAGACGTTGCATCAGACATCCTTTTCATTTTTCCCGTACCCACAGGGAGACAGCAATACGGTGATCTAACTTAATCGCTGTGGAATAATTTGTCTGAGTCTAATCGGGGTTATTTAAGCAAAACAACTTAAACCAAGAAATAAATGCTGGAATGTAATTAAGCGCACTAGCGATGCACCTGCTCACAGCTTAACCGAACGCACATGAAAGCAGAAATTAAGCTTGACCGTTTCAGTCCAACTCCCTATAGTAGCGCCCCGTTGCCCCCCATGAGGAAGGCAGCAAAAACAATATGGTGAGGTGTCCGAGTGGCTGAAGGAGCACGCCTGGAAAGTGTGTATACGGCAACGTATCGGGGGTTCGAATCCCCCCCTCACCGCCATATTTAAGATGAGAGCCTGTACGCAAGTACGGGCTT